>NZ_JBSFYR010000004.1:0-181899 GCF_053599875.1 Streptomyces sp. NPDC005151
AGTCCAAGCACACCTGCTCGAACTCCTCGGCATCGACGAAACCCGGCCCCGCTGGCTGGAGACCTAAAACCCCATGTGCGAAGTCACCGACTAGGGCATTTCGGCAACGCGGGAAGCGTGCGTGCCAGGGCGTGGCCGCCCGATATCCTCCAGGTAGTCCAGTCACGCGACCGCGTCGTTGGCCGCTACTTCCTCAACGAAACCGGACTCCGACGTACCTAACCCGAGCGGCGTCTGCGGCTCCCCCTCGCTCGCGCCGTGCGACAACGCCGGACACGGCACCCACACCATCGGCACCATGACCGGCGGCCTGGCCGGCGGCGCCCGTATCGGTGTCGCCCCGGACGCCAAGTGGATCTCCGCCAAGGGCTGCGAGGGCGCGACGTGCTCCGAGTCCGCGCTGCTCGCCGCCGCGCAGTGGATGCTCGCCCCCACGGACCTGGCCGGCAACAATCCGCGCCCCGAGCTGCGGCCCGACATCATCAACAACTCCTGGGGAAGCGACAACGGCATCGCCGTCGAGGACTGGTACCAGGACTCCGTGCAGGCCTGGATCGCCGCCGGCATGTTCCCCGTGTCCTCCAACGGCAACTCCGGACCCGCCTGCAACACCGAAGGCAGCCCCGGCGATTACACCACCTCCTACGCCCTCGGCGCCTTCGACTCCAAGGGCGTCATCGCCTCCTTCTCCTCCCGCGGCCAGGGCGAGAACGGCGTGATCAAGCCCGACATCGCCGCGCCCGGCGTCAACATCCGCTCGGCCTACCCCGGCAACTCGTACGCGAATATGAGCGGCACCTCCATGGCGGCCCCGCACACCGCGGGGGCGGTCGCGCTGCTCTGGTCGGCGGCGCCCGCCCTGGCCGGGGACATCACCGCCACGCGTGAGCTGCTGGACTCCACCGCCGTCGATGTCGACGACACCAGCTGCGGTGGCACCGCGGACGACAACAACGTCTGGGGCGAGGGCAAGCTGGCCCGCAGGTCCGACCGCGACGGCAAGGCCGCCCTGTGGCTGCCCGTCGACGGACAGAGCGACTGGATCACCGTCATCGCGTCCAAGGACGGCCTCAGCTCGGCCACCGACGTGGCCACCGTCAAGCGGTCCGGGTCCGCGCACGTCACGCTGACCCTCAGGCCGGCGGGCGGGTGCCCGGGACAGTGAGACCACCCCACGACGCACACAGCAGGGAGTTTCCCATGCGCCGCAGACCCCTCCTCGGCATCTCGGCGGCGGCCGTCGTACTCGCCGCCGGGCTTGTCACCGGTGCCTCGGTCCAGGCCGACGAGACACCCGATATCACCGTCAGCACCTCGGAGTTGACGGCCACCGCGGAGCTGGGCGGCTCCGCCGAGGCCGCCCTGACCTTCGCCAACCACGGGACACAGGTCCGCAAGGTGATCCTCGGCGAGGCCGCCGGCGACTTCACCAGCCAGCGGGCGGGCGCCGCCCGCAAGGACGTGAAGGGCGCCGCGAACCCGCACCGCCTCACCGCCGACGCCGGCCGGGACGACGGGGGCGACGGGGGCGACAACAAAGGAACGCAGGCTCAACTCGCCGAAGCGCCCTGGGAATCGATCACTGTTCACCCCGAACCCATCATGGACAACCTGGTGTCCGTGGGACCGGGCGGAAAGCTCTACTCGGCGGGCGGCGTCAGCGACTCCACCATGCTGTCGACCATGCGCACCTACGACCCCGTCAGCGGCGCCTGGGACACCGTCGCGCCGATGAGCACGGTCCGTGAGAAGCCCACCGGGGGGTTCGTCGACGGCAAGCTGTATGTCACCGGCGGCTGGGCCAACTCCGGTGACCCCATCGAGACCACCGAGGTCTACGACCCGCAGCAGGACACCTGGAGCGAGGCCGCGGCCAACCCCGAACCGCTGGCCGCCGCCGCACCCGCCGTACTCGACGGCAGGCTGTACGCCATCGGCGGCTGCGACAGCAGCGTCTGCGGACAGACCACCGTCCGGTCCTACGACCCGGCCGCCGACACCTGGAGCGTCCGCGCCCCTACCCGGAGCCGGTGTCCTGGACGTCCTGCGGCGCCATCGCGGGACGGCTTTACTGCGCGGGCGGCTTCACCGACGCGGGCGGGGCGCGGGCCGTGATGGCCGTTGCAGGTCCCGCGTTCGTCGATCATGCGCTGGAGTTTCGCTCGGTTCTCCCCGTACCAGGGCAGCTTCGCCGAGAGCTGCGGGCAGTCCCGGGAGGCGGTGGGGGCGGACGGTGCGGACGTGGCGGCGGCCGCAGGAGTGGTCAGGGTCGCAGCCGCCATGAGTGCGGCGGCTGCGGTCGAAGTCCACGCGAAAACATGTCTGTTACGCATGTGAGTGGACCGTACATCAACCTCCGGGACGTCAGTACCACCGGCTCCAACGCCTCGCCCGCCGGCCTCTTCGAACGCGTACTCTGCTTCACGGTGTTCCTCCCCGGGAGACTCACCAGTCCTAACTGGTGCTCCCTGGCCGGGGGTTACACCACTCTCACCGTACAGACCCTCTTCCCGATCATGGTGGTTGTTTCTAGGCTCGCCGCATGGAGCCCATGGACCGTCAGCGGAGCATCCTCGAACTCGCACGCGCTGAGGGGAAGGTCTTCGTCTCGGACCTGGCGGCGAGGCTCGGTGTGTCAGTGGAGACCGTTCGGCGTGACTTGTCGGTGCTCGAGGCCAACGGCTTCGTCCGGCGGTCGTACGGGCAGGCTTACCCCGTCGAGACGGCGGGGTACGAGTCCAGCCTCCCGACCCGCGAGGTCGCGCACTCCGGGGAGAAGGAGCGGATTGCCGCCGAGGCGGTCCGGCACGTCGGTGGTGCCGAAACAATCTTCATCGACGAGGGATACACGCCCCAGCTCATCGCCCGGGCACTGCCTGAGCGTCGGCTGCGCGTGGTCACGGCGTCACTGCCGATCGCCTCGCTGCTCGGCGGCCGCGACGCTGTGACGGTCTACGTCCTGGGCGGCAGGGTCCGTGGCAACACGCTCGGCACTGTCGACTACTGGGCGACGGAGATGCTCAGCCAGTTCGTGATCGATCTCGCCTTCGTCGGGGCGAACGCGATATCGCGCGAGCACGGGCTCACTACGCCCGATCCGGCCGTCGCGGAGGTGAAGGCCACCGCGATACGGGTTTCCAAGCGTCGCATCTTCACCGGGGTCAGCTCCAAGTTCGGCGCGTCGAGCTTCTGCCGGTTCGCCGAGGTCACCGACTTCGACGCGATCATCAGCGATCGGCGGCTCTCGGCTTCCGAGGCTCAGCGGCTCGCAGCCCTGGGTCCGGTCGTCGCTCGAGTGTGAATCGGTCACACATCGGGCGCCTGAGCTTCCGGATCGGGCGTGTTCCTGGCCCACTGTGACCGATCCGGGCGTGGCTCTCGCGGGCCTGCAGAGCATTAATCAGGTAGCCCTGAGGGTTAAATGTACAGGTCAATGTGCCCTCAGCTCGCATCTCGTTCTTCTGCCGCCCCCCGAAAGCCCCGTGTGACCAATGCTTTTGAATCGGTCATGCGATCCGGCATATCCGGCATTGCTTACTTCGTGTCCAACGCACACGATGTTCAGGCCCAAGTAACCCTGAGCAGCGTCTTGGACACATGAAGCGAGCAGCCCATGCACGCAGTCGTCATCGATCGACCCGGCGCCGTCGATGTCCGGAAGGTGCCCGACCCCACACCCGGCGAAGGCGATCTCGTCGTCGCCGTTCGCGGCGCCGGTATCTGTGGGACCGACATCCACCTCATCGACGGCGAGTTGCCCTACGCCCGGTTCCCGCTGATCCCCGGCCACGAGTTCTACGGTGAGGTCGTCGCCGTGGGGCGCGGCGTCGACGACTCGCGGGTTGGTTCCCTCGTCGCCGTCGACCCGAACATCCCTTGCCACGCCTGCACCGAGTGCCGGCGCGGTCGAAGCAACCTGTGCCTGAACTACGAGGCCCTCGGTATTACTACGGACGGTGCCACCGCCGAACTGGTTCGCGTGCCCGCGCCGCTCGCCTACGACCTGCCCGCCGACATCTCGCATGCCGGAGCGCTGCTCATCGAGCCGTTGTCGTGCGCGATCCACGGGTTCGACGTGTTGCCCCGCAACCTCGGCGACCGTTACCTCGTCTACGGAGCCGGCACCATGGGACTGCTGATGGGTCTACTTGCCGCAGACACCAGCCCCGAGCCGGTCCACATCGTCGAGCCGAACCCTGCCCGCCGAGCGCTCGCCGCGACGCTCGGCCTGATGCCAGTCGCCGGCGCCGAGGAACTCGGCCCGGATGCCCGCTGGGAAACAGTCATCGACTGCACCGGCGTCGTCAGCGCTATCGAGGACGGGCTGACCCGCGTCCGACCGGGCGGCGTCTTCCAGTGCTTCGGCGTGGCCGAGTCCGAGGCGATCGTCAAGATCCGGCCCTTCGACATCTACCGCAACGAGATCTCCATCGTGGGCAGCATGGCCGTGCTCCACAGCTTCGACCGCGCCGTCCGGCTCGCCCAGGCCTGGGGCGAGCGGCTGGCCCCTCTCGTCTCCCACGAGCTGCCGCTTGAGCAGTACGCCGACGCCGACGCCGCGTTCCGCGCCGGCTCAGGACTCAAGATCGCCATTCGACCGAACGGAGCCGTCACGTGACCACGATCGACCCCCACGTGCAGGTTCTCATCGACCAGGCGCCGTTCGGCGTTCCCGCTGCCGGCCAGACCCCCGGTGATCTCCGCGCCCAGATGCGTACCGCCATCCGCACCTTCGAGGGCTCCAGATGCACTCCCGACCTGGTGGACCGCATCGAGGACCGTGTCGTCCAGGGCCAGAACGGCGAGATCCCGTTGCGGGTCTACTCCGCGAGCGACGCTGCGCCGAAGATGGTCATCGTGTACTTCCACGGCGGCGGTTTTGTCGCCGGAGACATTGACACCCACGACAAGATCACGCGCCGCCTGTCCGTCGCGACCGGCGCGGTGGTCGTGTCGGTGGACTACCGGCTGGCACCGGAGCACCCGTTCCCGGCGGGCTTCCAGGACAGCTACGACAGCCTGCTGTGGACGAGTGCGAACTATCCCGACGTGCCGCTGCTCGTCGCGGGCGACAGCGCCGGCGGAACTCTCGCGGCGTGTGTGGCTCTGCGCGCCCGCGACGAGGACGGTCCGGCACTCGCCGGCCAGGTGCTCATCTACCCCGCGATCGACGACGACGTCGACACCGAGACGATGCGCGCGTACTCCACGGGGTTCATGCTGACCCGCGAGGACATGGTGGCGTACGACGACTGGTACCTCAGCCGCAAGGAGGACCGCGCCGACCCCTACGCGATGCCTGGGTTCGCCACGTCCCTTGAGGGCCTCCCGCCAGCCGTGATCGCGACCGCCGGCTTCGATCCGCTCCGCTCGGCGGAGGAGGAGTACGCCGAGCGGCTGCGGCAGGCGGGCGTCCGGGTCATGCTGCAAAGCCACCCCACGCTGATCCACGGGTGGGTCGACTACTTCCCGGTTGTCCCCGCTGCCCAGCGCGCCGTCGACGAGCTGGTCGGCGCTGTCCGCGAGCTTATCGACCCCGCCACCACCACCACGGCATGAGCCGCGTTCGCCATCTCGGAGGAAACCACATGTCAAACACTCCCGCTCCCCTCCGTCGTGTGCGCGTCATCAATGCGCTCTCGATGTCCCTGCTGCTCGTTGGTGGACTCGCCGCTTGCTCCACCGAGGATTCGGCCGCCGGCGGCTCGGCGTCCTCCCATGGCGCCGGCGCGTTGACGATCCAGTTCGTCAACCCGCTGCCCAACTTCCCCGCGTGGCGCAGGATCGGCGACTGCATGAAGGACGAGGCGCACAAGCGCGGCGTCGAGTACACGGAGAGCGGACCGACCGGGCAGGCGCTGGACGCGAACGCGATGATCGGGCAGATCCAGCAGGCGACCGCCAACAAGAAGGGCGCGATCGTCACCTTCCCCGCCAGCACCGCCTTCGCGGCGGTCCTCAAGCAGGCCCAGGCCGATCACATCATCACCGGCACGTTCTACGGTTCCAGCGGGGCGAACAGCGGCGCCGACCTCAACGCCGGTCCGAACTGGACCACGATGGGTGAGAACATGGTCAACGCTGTGGCGGCGCTGCCTGGCAAACACGTCTTCGGCCTGGTGGCGGCCGCTGACACCGGAGTTGGGAAAGCCTGGCTTGACGGGATGAAAGCTGCTGCCAAGAAGACCAACAACGTGACGATCGCGGGCGAGGTCTACACCGGGGACGACGCCGGGCAGGCGCTCCCCCAGGTCAATGCCCTCCTGTCGGCGCACCCCGACATCACCGAGATCGCGAGCCACATGGGCACGACCACTCCGGGGGCCGTGTCGGCCATCAAGTCCAAGGGACTCAAGGGCAAGACCTTCCTGCTCGCCGCCGGCCACGACAACGGGGGCACCGAGGCGTTGAAGGACGGTGAAGCCAACCTCATGTACCTGCAGGACGTCTGCACGCCCGCCAAGGGCATGGTCGACGGCGTCCTGGACGTCCACAAGGGCAAGCCCGCGCCCACCGTCCCATTGCCCATCAAGGTGGTCGGCAAGGACGACTACCAGAGCTACCTCGACAAGGGGTGGAACTGATGAACACCGCCCCGGCCCTCCGGCTGCGCGGAGTGCGAAAGTACTTCGGCTCCGTCTCAGCCCTCGAAAACGTCCGTCTCGACGCGTACGCCGGCGAAGTCCATGCCATCGTCGGAGACAACGGCGCAGGCAAGTCCACGACCATCAAGATCGTCACGGGCATCCACCGGCCTGACGAGGGCGAGGTGGTCGTCAACGGCGAGGAATTCGGCCACGTCCGCTCCGCGGCCGACGCGAAGGACCACGGCATCGCCGTCGTCTATCAGGATCTCGCGCTCGTCGAGTGCCTCGACATCGCGCACAACCTGGCGCTGGGCAACCTGCCGCGCAAGCTGGGCGTCGTGCTGGACCGACGGCGCATGGAACGCGAAGCCGCGCAGGTGCTGAAGGACCTGAAGGTCCGCGTGGGCAACGTGCGCACGCCGGTCGGCCTGCTCTCGGGCGGCCAGCGCCAGGTCGTCGCGATCGCACGTGCCGTTCGCATGGACAAGCCGATCATCCTCCTGGACGAACCGACCGCGGCACTCGGCGTCCAGGAGACCGCACACGTCGGCGAGATCATCGCCGAGCTCCGGGCATCGGGGAAGGCGGTCGTCATCGTCAGCCACGACCTCGACTTCGTCTTCTCGCACGCGGACCGAGTGACCGTACTCCGCCTCGGCCGGACGGTCGGCACCCGGCGGGTCGCCGAGGTACCTCGCGAAGAGGTCATCGGCATGATCACCGGCGCCGTGCCGGCCGACCAGCCCGCAGACGATCCCGGCCACCACTTCGAGGAGGCGTGATGGCCTTGACCACATCAACAAACCCAACGACCCGCGAGCGCCACACCGACCACGGTGATCGAGAGAGCCTGCTGACCAAGATCCTCGTACGTCAGGAGACGACGCTCCTCCTGGTGATCCTCGCCGTCGGCGCTGTGGCGACGTCCCGCAACGGCCTCTTCCTGACCAACGCGAACCTGACCGAGGTCCTCCGCAACAGCGTGATCTACTTCGTGATGGCCTGCGGTGCAGCGCTCCTGATCATCGGAGGCGGCCTGGACTTCTCGGCCGGCGCCATCTTCACGCTCGGTGCGCTGGCGACGTGCAAACTGATGGTCAACGGGACCCCGTGGCCGTTGGCGGTGCTCATAGGGCTGGCGCTCTGCTGCGCGGTCGGTGTCGTGAACTTCGCGATCATCACCTACCTGCACGTACCTCCCATCATCGCGACGCTCGGCACGTCCTACATACTCACCGGCATCGACAACCTCGTGACCGGGGGCAACGACGTGCTGCCGTTGCCGACGGCATTCCAGAGGATCGGACAAGGGAGCATCGCCGGCATCCCGAACATCGTCCTCATCGCGATCGTGGTCGGTGTCGTGTTCTGGTTCCTGCTCGAGCACAGCCGGTTCGGAGTGAACGTCCGCGCCCTGGGCGGCAACCGGCAGGCCGCCGTGGGCAATGGCCTGCGGGTCTTCCGTCTCGACCTGGCGCTCTACGTAGTCGCAGCGGCCACGGCTGCGCTCGCCGGCATGCTCTACTCCGCGCGCGTTGGGGCCGGACAGGTCACCGCGGGCGGGACGTCCACCACTCTCATCGCGATCACCGCGGTCCTCATCGGCGGTGTCAGCCTGATGGGCGGCATGGGCAACATCCAAGGCGTCGCGATCGGCGCCGTCCTGCTCTCGCTCGTCGACAACGCGCTGGTGCTCTCGAAGATCCCTCCGCAGTACAACACCATCGTGGTCGGCGGGATCCTGGTCTGCGCCGTCGCGCTCGACTACCTACGGCGTTCCCGGATCTTCCGCAAGAGGTAGACAGGACGCCCGGCGCAGCGCACGAACCGCGACTGTGAACTCCGGCGGGATCCGCCTGAACCCGGGTCGGATGCCCGGCACCTTCCGCGTCAGGGGCAGCGGCAAGGACCTGCCTGCCAAAGACCTCATGGAGGGCTCCGCCATCGACCTCGGCGGGCTGCCCCAAGGCCGGCGCCGTGGTCCACAGGCTCGAATCCCTCAGTGCTCGCCGGAGCGCTCGCCACCACCCGGCCAGGTGCGCAGCCGCCTACGTCACGCGAGCTGTCCGCCGTTGAGCAGGTTGTCCCGCCGGGCACCTGAGGCCGGGGGCGTCCCCCGGGGCCGGGTCAGGGGCTGGCCGGGGGCCGCGGGAGCGCGCCGGTGAGAGCGAGGGTGACGAGTCGCGCGGCGAGGTCCTCGTCGAGCGGGGCGCCGCTGATGAGGGCGCGGGTGAACAGGGCGCCACTGATGGCCTCGATGACGAGGCCGGGGTCCGTGTCCGGTGCGAGTTCGCCGCGCTCAACGCCCCGGCGGACCATGACGGCGCCGCGTTCGAGGCGCTCGGTCCAGTAGGGGAGGCGGCGGTCCGGCAGGGTGTCGTCGCGTTCGGCGCTCAGCCGGAGCAGCGCCTTGCCCTGCGCCGTCGCGAGCAGCCGCGCCAGCGCGCCGAAGTAGGCGGCGAGGTCGTCGTGGACGTGTCCGGTGTCCGGCACGGGCATCGCCGCGTCGAGCTGTTCGGTCAGCGCTTCCACGATCAGGTTCTCGCGGGTCCCCCACCGCCGGTAGACGGAGGTCTCGTGGACGCCGGCGGCGCGGGCGACGGCACCGACGGTGGTACCGGCGAGCCCGTGTTCTGTCAGGACGTCCACGGTGGCGGCGAGGACGGCGGAGCGCATGCGGGCCCCTCGGCGGCGCAAGGGCGGTGCATTCTGGTCGGACGAGGCCATGGCCCAACCCTAACGCAGGATTACTTGCTTTACCCGGAGGGCGGGCGTACGTTTCTTTGCAAGGTGACTTGCGTTAAGGGGCCCGCGGCCCCGGGGTCGCCGCCGTGTCAAGGAGGCCATGTCATGGAGCAGATGCTCGCCGCCCGGCTGCACATCCCCAGCCACGCTCTGCGGATCGAGGAGGTGGCGAAGCCCGTACCCGGTCCCGGCCAGGTGCTCGTGAAGGTGGAGGCCGCGGGCGTCTGCCTGTCGGACGTCCACCTGATCGACGGCACCCTCACGCCGCTGCTGCTGCGCGGCGACACGGTCACCCTGGGCCACGAGGTGTCCGGCACCATCGCGGAAACCGGGCCGGATGTCACCCGCTGGACCCCGGGGCAGCGGGTCGTGCTGTACGCCGGCGAGGTCCGCGACGGCGTCACGTACACCCGTGGCGTGGACTACGACGGCGGCTGGGCCGAGTACGCGCTCTCCGCCGAGGACGCCCTCACCGAACTGCCCGCAGCCATCCCCTTCGACCAGGGCGCGATCATCCCGGACGCGGTCTCCACACCGTGGGGCGCGATCACCGTCACGGGTGCCGTGAAGCCCGCCGAGGCCGTCGGCGTCTGGGGCGTCGGCGGACTCGGCGTCCACGCCGTCCAGCTGCTGCGGGCCGTCGGCGCGTGCCCCGTCATCGCGGTCGACCCCAATCCCACCGCCCGCGAGCGCGCCCTCGCCCAGGGAGCGGACCTGGCGCTCGACCCCGCCGACCCGGCGCTGCGCGAGCGGATCGGCGAGGTGACCGGTGGGGCCGGTCTCGCCGCCGCCTTCGACTTCGCCGGCGTGCCGGCCGTCCGTGAGCAGGCGCTGTCGGTGCTCGCGCCCAAGGGCCGGCTGGTTCTCGTGGGCCTGACCGACAAGCCGCTGACCGTCGCCGATGGCACCCGCTTCAGCTACCTCCAGCAGCAGATCCTCGGCCACTACGGCTCCGACATGCCGGTCGCGCTGCCGCAGCTGCTGTCCCTGCTCCAGGGCGGCCGACTGGACTTCTCCGGGTCGATCAGCGGTGAACTCCCGCTGGCGAAGGCCGCCGAGGCGGTGGAGCGACTGGAGAACAAGACCGGCGAGCCGATCCGGTTGATCCTGCGTCCCTGACCGGGTGCCGCCGACGCGGGCCCGTGCCGTGGGACAGGGCTGGCTCGGTGCATCGCCCCGCCTCAACTGCAGTCACTCAGCGAGGATCAGCATGACCTGAGCCGTCCACTGCACCACAACAGCGCAGTACCTGACAGCGGTCCACCGGCCTCGAGGCCACAACAGCGCTGTCAGGCCGACGACAACAGCGGTCCAGAAGCAGCCGTAAATGGCCGTACTGGGGACGTGGGCGCAGTTACTGCCGTCCAACCCACTGCTACGGCAACTCGACCGGCCCCTGCTGCAATCGCTGGTCGGCCCGCGCCGGCGCATCCCCGACTTCCTGACGAGCCACCGGCCGGTCACTGAGGGCCGACGGCGTCGAACGCCGGGTGCCGCCCAGCGCGTGCCGTTGCCTCAAGCGCTCCACGCCAGGTGACAAATCGGTGTGCTGGGACGGCACGGCGCTGCGATCATGGAGCGGACACGGATCCGCAACCGATGAGGAATCGCTTCGGGGCAAGGCAGCCGACTCCCGCGGCGCCCCGAAATTCGCTGCCGAGGCCCTGGCCACCGCCGTCGAGGCCGGCTGCACCGGCCTGCGCGTCCTGCGCGTCCTGCGCGCGGACTCCCAGTTCTACAACGCCGGTGTGATCGCCGCCTGCCTCCGCAACGGCGCCCACTTCTCGATCACCACCGGCATGAACCCCTCCATCAAACGTGCCGTTCACGCCATCCCGGACAGGGCCTGGCAGCAGATCAGTTACCCCACCGCCGTGCCCGACCCCACCACCGGCGAGCTCATCTCGGACGCCGAAGTCGCCGAGATACCCGACTACACCGCGTTCGCGAGCCGCAAAAAGAGCGAGCGGGTCACGGCCCGGCTGATCGTGCGCCGTGTCCGTGACCTGGCCAAACCCGCGACCGTCGGCGAGCAGGGAGAACTCTTCCCCGTCTGGCGCTACCACCCCTTCTTCACCGACAACCCCGCCCCGACACTCCAGGCCGAGCGGGAACACCGCCACCACGCGGTCATCGAACAGGTCATCGCCGACAGCAAGAACTCCGCTCTGGCCCACCTGCCCTCCGGGCACTTCCAAGCCAACGCGGCCTGGCTGACCCTGTGGGCCATGACCTACAACCTGCTGCGGGCCGCAGGCGCGCTGACCTCCTCGTTCCACGCCAAAGCCACCACCGCGACCCTCCGGGCCCATCTGGTCCAGGTCCCGGCCCGAATCGCCAGATCCGCACGGCGCATCACCCTGCACCTGCCACACAACTGGCCCTGGCAGCACGCCTGGACACACTTGTTCGATACCGTCCACGGCCCACCCGCACAGGCCTGACCGCCCCTGACCACCCGGCCCGCCAGGGCCCGACCGGAACCGAAACCGTGGAAGAGCTGGGCAGACCAGCAGAAACAACCTGCCCATCCACGGCCACCAACCGAAACCAGCTCAGAAAACGAACAAGAGATCATCTTCAGAGCACGTCGGTGGATCGAGGCTTAGTGGGGCACAGGGCGCCGGAAAGACAGCGTGAGGGCTGCAGTCAGCAGCACCAAGGGCAGGGCCAGAGCAGCCGCCCGTGCGTGGGTGACAAGAAGCGCTCCCAACCCTGCCCCTGTCGGCAGCATCGCGATCACCGCAATGCTGTATCGCTCAACCTCTTTCTTGACGGCGAGTGCAACCAGCGCGCCGGTGAGAGCGCCAGTCATGTAGGTGGTCGAGAGATTCGGCGCGCCGGCGACACGGATCATGCCGCTCTGGCAGCCCATGCACACGACCATGGCCGCCAGGAGGGCCAGTTGGCTGATGCCGGCCGGCTTGCCGTCCAGAGCAGCCCAGGCCGTCAGCGCACCAGTCATGACGATCACCTCTGCGAGCAGTGCGATCCGGGCACCGCTCCATCGCGCGCGGCCCGGAAGGGAAGCAACCCGACTGCCGAGAAGCACGCCGCAGGTGTACCCGATGATCGCCAGTGCTGCGTGACCGGCCAGCAGCACGTTGTGCGTGGCGATGGCGAGACCGAACAGAGCAAGGTTTGCGGTCATCACGCTGGTGAACACACCGCCGAGCGTCATGAAGCTGATCGCGTCGACCGCTCCTGTCGCCATGGCCAAGAGCAGAACGGGAAAAGAGGACTTGAGGCTTCGTGGCTGAGCGAGCCACAGCTCGGGGGCCTGCGTCATGCATCGACTCCACATCGAGGTCGGATTCATGTGTGCACCGCAGAACGTCTGACACTGCACGGCAGGGTCGGCGCGGACGTCATCGGACTGTGCGACAGCAGCGGTCGCGGTGGCCGCTGTCGTAGCGGGCTGGGGGCGCAGTATCCCTACCTGCTGGGGACGCATGTGCCGATCGCGGACGCAGCCGCGCCGGACTCGACGCTCTGGGTTCTTGTCGGCGTCGCATGTGCTGCTGTGGTCCTGATCGTTCCTTCGCTGGTCCTTCTCTTCAGCATGTACGAGCGTGGGCGCCTGGGCACGCGCACGTGAACAGGACTCTCTGCCGTGCAGGGCACTGTGCTCCGACTGGGTCGCCGACATCGTTCCGCACGTGGCCTACGCGCTGGTCACCGTCGCCGTCGTCAGGGGGCTGGGACCTGACCCGGCCGATCACATCGGCGGGCGGGAGCCCAGGTGGCGAGCACGTCGGGCGGTAGGCCGAGCGCTTCCCTGAGTGCGGCGTTGACCGACAACCTGTGCTCCGCCCTGGGGAGCAGCTCCCGGCATGCCTGGCGAGGCCGGCCCTTCACTCCGATGCCTTGCCCCTTTCACCCGGTTGGACGGTGCCGCCGGGCCCGGCGGCACCGATGGGTGAACGCTGAGGTGCTGTTGACCTCAAGGGAAGCGAGAACGGGATGACCGCATGGGCGATCTCCGGCACACGGCGTCGCATACTGCGCGCACACGTCACCGTCGCCGGATGTGCACTGGCCCTGTGCTCGTCCGCGGCGGCTCCGGCTGCCGCGGAAGGCGACACGACCGTCACGAAACCCACCGTGGTCCTGGTGCACGGCGCGTTCGCGGACGGCTCCAGCTGGAACGGGGTCATTTCACGCCTCGAGCGCAGCGGCTACACCGTCATCGCGCCCGCCAACCCGCTGCGCGGCCTGTACAGCGACTCGACCTACATCGCCTCGGTACTGGACAGCATCAAGGGCCCGGTCGTGCTGGTGGGCCACTCCTACGGCGGCTCCGTGATCAGCTCGGCCGCGGCCGGCAACCCCAGGGTGAAGTCGCTCGTGTACGTGTCGGCGCTGATGCCCGACGTGGGCGAGAGCGGCATGTCGCTGGCCGCGCGGTTCCCCACTGAACTGGGCACCGCCACCAGGTCCGTCCCGTACCGGGAGAACGGCCGCAGCGGGACCGACCTGTACCTCAAGCGCGACAAGGTTCACCAGGTCTTCGCAGCCGACCTACCGGTGAGCGAGGCGAATCTGCTGGGGGCCACCCAGCGGCCCGCCGCTACGACCGCGTTCTCCGAGAAGGCCAAGGTCGCGGCCTGGAAGCACATCCCGTCCTGGACGCTCGTCGGCCGGCAGGACAAGACCATCAGCCCGGATCAGGAACGCTTCCAGGCGAAGCGCGCCGGTTCGCACACGGTGGAGATCAACTCCTCCCACGTGTCCTTGATCGCCCATCCCGCGGCGGTCGCCGACCTGATCCTTCAGGCGGCCGGAGCTCCCTCCTCCGCCCGGCCGTCCCGGGCGGTCGCCGGGTCCGCGAATGACGTCCGCGCCAAGGCCGCCCTCGCTGGTTTCGCGGGAGCGTCCCTGGCCGCCGGCGCAGGGGCCGTCCTCCTCGGCCGCCGGCTGCGACGCACCCGCCGCTGACGGCGGGCCGACACGGCGCACCCCTCACGCGTCCTCCTCTTCGGGGCCGACGAGCGGTAGCGCGCCGAGCCGAGCCCTGGCTCGGCTCGGCAGTTCAATCCAACAGTGCTGGATCTCCGTCGTCGCCGCGGCACTCACCGAGCTGACCGCCGCCCACGACGGCGTCCTCACCGCAGATGATCCACGCGCCGCACCCGGGCGCCCCGGTCCGGCTCGCCCCCATCGATCAGATGCGCCTCGCGGGAGCGACGCGGCCCGTGTACGGACGACAGTTCGGCCGTCAGCCAGCGGAAGACCTGCGGCACCTGGCGCTTCCACAGCCCGATGGTGTGCGGCCCGCTCGCCTCGGCCACCACCACCCGTGTCGGGGGCGCTGCCGCCCGCCGCAGCGCGAGGCCGTCGCGGTAGCCGTCGTTGCGCCCGCCCGAGAGGTAGAGCGCGACGCGCGGCGGGGTGGTGGCGTGGCGCAGAATCCACAGCGGGTTGTTGACCCGCCGCAGCTCCGGATCCCCGCCCGTGAGCGAGACCCGCTCGGCAGCCGGGTCGTTGTAGCCGGAGAGGCCCACGGCGGCCCGGTACCGGTCGGGGTGGGCGAGCGCCATCTTCACGGCGCAGTGTGCCCCGGCCGAGTACCCGGCCACCGCCCAGCCACGCGCACGCCTCTGCGCGCGGAAGGTGTCGGTGACCATCTGCCGGACGTCCACACTCAGCCAGGACTCGGCGTCCACGACACCCGGCACATTGGCGCACCCGGTGTCCTGGCCCGCCAGCAGATTGGTGCGCGGCTCCACGAGAATGAACGGGGCGATCTCCCCGCTCCGCATCCCGGCCTCCAGCTGCGACTGCACCCGCAGGCTGCTGAACCACGCCTTCGCCGATCCGGGGAAGCCGCCGAGGAGCTCGACCACGGGGAACTTCCGGTGCCGGAAGGCCGGTTGGTTGTACTGGGGAGGCAGCCATACGTACACCTCGCCGCGCACCCCCGACACCCGACCACTCAGCCGGGTGACGCGGACGCCCCGGCCCATCCGCGCGTCATGCGCCGGACTGAAGTCCTGGACGACCTTCGGCTCGTTCGCCGGTCGTTTGTGGTCCCCGAGTCCGTCGCGCCCGAGGTCCGGCGCGGCGACGATGTGGTGTCCGGTGCCGAGCAGGTCGGCCCAGCTGTCATACAGGCCGTTGGTGTTGTTGACCATCACGAAGACGCTCAGCACGGCCGACGCCTGCGCGAGGACGACCATCGCCAGGCGCGCCGCGCCGCGCACCGGGGCGGGGCCGCGTACCCGGCCCCACAGCAGCAGGGGCAGCAGCACGGTGACCACGGCCAGCGCGATCGTGGCCAGGAAGAAAGGTGTCCCCGTCAGGCTCATCACGCATGGGAGGATGCCGTACGCACTGCGCTGGTTACCCGCTTTTCCACCTTTTTACGTCGAACGCGAGAGATCGGGGAACGCCGTGTTGACGCCAGGAGCTGTCGGCCCGTGTCCTCCTGGCCCGGTCTCCCTGCGCGCGGGAGCACCGACGCGCCGGTGCGCTGCCGTCCCCGGACGAGTCGGCAGGCAGTGGCCCAGCGGGTCAGTTCGTGACGGTTCGAGAGCTGGGCTTGCGCAGGCCGGATGGCCCCGATGACGTTCTCGGCGGCGTCGGAGACCGCGGCGCGAGTACCCGGAAGGGGCGCACAGGTCCTGTCCCGGCCAGTGGCCGCACTGCTCGCCTGCGCCCTCGGCACCTGCATCGGCGTGCGCCCCACCGTCACGGCCGGTGCCGCCCTGCTCCGCTGGGGCCGTTCGTTCGGCACCAGGACCCGGATGCGGAAGACAACGAACGTCTGCGGAACGTCATCGGAGACGGCGGAGAAGTTCAGGGTGGCGGCGACGCGTAGAGGGTGCTCGCGTTGTTCCGGGGCTTCGGCCTGTTCCTGCCGCACGGGCCCTCCGCGAACGCTCGGATCAGGTTCTCCGTCGTGCGGGTGACGAACCGCCCGGTGCGTGCGTCCATTCCATGGTTGCGTCCGTTGTCCTGAGTTCCGGCCATGAGGGCCTCGACCCATCGCATCGTCCCGGAAGCGAAGACGCCCGATCCGCTCGGCACGGTGTAGTACGCGGAGTCGGAATGGCTTGGCATGCCCTTGTAAAAAAGAGGGGAGTGCGCAACGACCTCGAGCGGCGCCGGGGTGGGCATCCCCGGCGTGACCCGGTCGTACTCCACCCCGACCAGATGATCGAAGGAGTCTCCGCGCCTGACCCCGGTCCCTTCGAAGAGCCAGTGGTCGTCGGCATGGACCACATACGGAGCGTCGACCGGATAACCCTCGTAAAGGACGCCGGTGAGGGAGGATTCGGGGTCGGCTCCGGGCGGCTGCCGGAAGTCATGTGTCGGCATGGCCGGATGGTCAGTCAGGTACGGGTCTGCCCGGTAGTCCGATTTGTAACAGACCACCGTGCGTGCGTCGCCGGTCGGTCCCCGCTCCAGCCTGATCCGGCGGAAGCAGGCGTTGGCGCCGAGGAAGGCCACATTGGTACCGGAGTCACGCGCCCGGGTCACGTGGTCCCGTTGCCGGGGGCTCCAGTACTCGTCGTGGCCCAGCGAGAGCGCCGCCCTGGCGCCGTGAAGCACGCCGGGTTCGCGGTGGACGTCCACCCCCGTGGTGTAGGCGAGCGGAATTCCCAGCCGCTCCGCGAGAACGACCACCGCCCTCTCGTAGACCATGAACTTCTCGGCGCCGCTGCGGTCATAGGGCCGGTCGAAGCTGACAGCGAGCGACCGTGTCCCGTACGCACCGTCCTCGCCCTGATAGAGGCTGTACCCGCCCCAGGCGTTGTACGCCTGCCAGGTCGACGCCGCGTGCATCAGCACTGTCCTGCCCGCGCCGGACGCCGAACGGACGATCAACGGCACATAGCGCTGGTGGCCGTTGTCTGCTTCCAGTCGGAGCAGGTACGCACCCTCCGGCCAGCCGTCGGTGCGTACGCCGAGCGTGCGCCTCCAGTCGGCCCGCACTGTACGAGTGACCTCCAGCAGCCGGGGCCGGGCCTGTACCGAGCCGGCGATACGGCGCGAACGCCACACCAGGCACGCCTGCTGCCCCCCGTACCAGCCGACCCGGTAAGCCGAGACCCGGAAGCCGGAAGCGGTCGTGGAGACGTACAGACCGAACTCCTCGCCCGGCAGCACGCTGACTCTGTCGGTGTATCCCTGGACGGCCTCGGGCGTTGCCTCCGAACGGATACGCCAGTCGGGGTCTCCCGCGCGGGTCCGCTCACCGTCCCCGGTGGACCGGGTGGAACCGGGCGGGGTGGTCCCGGTGCTGGGCCCCTTCGCAACGGAGGAGCGGCAGCCGGCCGCCATCGCACCAGCCACGGCAACAGCGAGGAAATGCCTGCGCTCCAGACGACCGGGCGCCCCGTCGTCCTGCCTCTCGGCCCGCTCCATGTGATCCGCCAAGTGTTCCCGCCGCGACACCGTCGCAGCCCATCGTCACCCGGCACGCGCTCGCGGACGAGCCGAATCGGGCACACGGGTCAGCGCCCGTGGTGAGCCCCACCATGCGCAGGGCCGCCTCGGTGACCGAGGGGGTGCGGACGGGCGCATCACGACATGTGGTGCCCCCGCGATGCTCCTACGGTGGAGGCATGCGGGTGCTGGTGGTCGAGGACGAGGTCCGCACGGCGACCGGCGCGACACGATGGGAGGTGCGGCATGGCTGCTGGGACGGCAGTTGTCCCCTGATGCACATGTCCTTCCCCGAATGCGCCGCCGACGAGGGCCACTTCTACGCGGACATGGGGTCGACGGCCAGTGTGCCGCTGCGCAGGGTGCCAGATTGCCATTTGGTCAGTCGGGAGGCCCGTCGAAGCCGATCCGCCCATGGGATCGACTTACGACTCAGCGGGAGCTTCCTGGCCGGGGACGGGGTCGGGCTGTACCTGCCGGCCGGTGACTGCATCGATACGGAGAGCCGCTTGCGCCTCGCCGTTCGTGCCTACGTTGACAAGCCAGAGAGGCCGCCAGGTCCCGTTGACCTTCTCGGCCAGCAGGAAGGTTTCAGCAACGCTGTCCATTTGGTCAACTCTTCGGCGCGGTGCTGAGCCTGGGCACGGCCGAGTACCGACTTGGGAAGGGCGGGGTCATCCGCGGGCCTCACCGTGATTGCCATGATACGGCCCGAAGAGGTAACCGTGATGTCCAATCGCATGGGCATGAGAACACCATCGTGATACCGGCGATAGCTGAGCGCATACGGCCCCTTCCCCCCGCCCAGAGGGTCCCAGGTGACCTTACTGTCCTTCACCTCCTCAGGAAACCAACGCGGCAGCGCGAAGGGAAGGCCCGTCGGGCCGGCCGTGCTCAAGCGGCGCGGCCGAGGTGGCTCGGCTGCTAGGCCTCGAGGACGCGGCCGATGTGACGGAAGACCGACGCGCGCGGCCCCTGGCCCATGCAGCGCGCAAGCCACTGCTCGAACGCGCCAGCCTGCCCGAAGAGTTCTTCGCCCCGTTGATGGCCGCTTCTGTATATGACCCGGAGCCCAGCTTCTGCCGCTGGTTCGTCGAGCCGGCGCTCTACGCATTCGGACGCCGCAGGGTCATGGCGGCCCTGCTCGACTACCTGCGGACGGGCACGGACATGGAGCGAGCAGGCGCCATGCGGGCCTGGTACTGCGCCCACTTGCCGCTCCGCGCGGACCGATCCCCGGCCTACGCACCCGGCGGGAGTCGCGATCCCGTACTGGACGAGTCCCACGACGTGGTGGACGGGTGGCGGGAGGCCTCCGGCGACCAGATGCGTGATTGCGCCGCCTCACTGGACCGCGACGAAGCCTGAGACCGCTCCCGTTGCCTCCCGTTGCCTCCCGTTGCCACAGGGCTGTCGCTTACCTCTTGGAAGTTACGGGACAGCCCTTAATCAGTACTCGGCCGGACACACCGACGAACAGCCCGCGGGAGCGGACGGCGCGGGCAGGGACGGCTTTGGCGGGGCATTTCTGAACAGGAAAACAATTCACTTCTGTTCGCTCCGGTCTTGGGCATATGAAAGCGTAATCACCCCGGGTGCAGCCCTGATCTCTACTCCGATCGGCCGAAAGCCCAGCGACTCATTTCGTCAGCCGGGACCCTCTCGCCTACAGTGCCAGTGTGGCCGGTATGCCGTCGGCCGAAGGAGCGTTGAAGTGGCGAACAGGGTCACCGTCGGACCGGCTGATTCCGACGATTCATACGAGGACGAACTGCCGGCAAAGCAAAAGCGGCCGGGCAGCATCGTCGTGAAATGGGCGAGTACCACCGATCACAAGACCATCGGCACGATGTACCTGGTCACATCGTTCGCGTTCTTCGTCATCGGCGGTGTGCTGGCACTCTTCATGCGCGCCGAGCTGGCCCGTCCCGGCACGCAGATCATGTCGAACGAGCAGTTCAACCAGGCGTTCACGATCCACGGCACGATCATGCTGCTGATGTTCGCGACGCCGCTGTTCGCCGGGTTCGCGAACTGGATCATGCCGCTGCAGATCGGCGCGCCCGACGTGGCGTTCCCGCGGCTGAACATGTTCGCGTACTGGCTGTACCTCTTCGGCTCGATCATCGCCGTCAGCGGCTTCCTCACCCCGCAGGGTGCGGCCGACTTCGGCTGGTTCGCTTACTCCCCGCTGACCGATGCAGTCCATTCGCCCGGCATCGGCGGTGACCTGTGGATCATGGGCCTGGCCTTCTCCGGCTTCGGCACGATCCTCGGTTCGGTCAACTTCATCACCACGATCATCTGCATGCGCGCACCCGGCATGACGATGTTCCGGATGCCGATCTTCGTGTGGAACGTCCTGCTGACCGCCGTGCTGGTCCTGCTGGCCTTCCCGGTGCTTGCCGCCGCGCTCTTCGCGCTGGAGGCGGACCGCAAGTTCGGTGCGCATGTGTTCGACGCGGCCAATGGCGGCGCGCTGCTCTGGCAACACCTCTTCTGGTTCTTCGGCCATCCAGAGGTGTACATCATCGCGTTGCCGTTCTTCGGGATCGCTTCCGAAATCATTCCCGTCTTCAGCCGCAAACCGATTTTCGGTTATGTCGGTCTGATCTCCGCGACGATCGCCATCGCGGGCCTGTCGGTGACCGTGTGGGCGCACCACATGTACGTCACCGGCGGTGTGCTGTTGCCGTTCTTTTCCTTCATGACGTTCCTGATCGCCGTGCCGACCGGGGTGAAGTTCTTCAACTGGATCGGCACGCTGTGGGGCGGTTCGCTGTCCTTCGAGACTCCGATGCTCTGGTCCATCGGTTTTCTGGTGACCTTCCTCTTCGGTGGTCTGACCGGCGTCATCCTGGCGTCGCCGCCGTTGGACTTCCACGTCTCGGACTCGTACTTCGTCGTCGCGCACTTCCACTACGTGGTGTTCGGTACCGTGGTCTTCGCGATGTTCGCCGGATTCCACTTCTGGTGGCCGAAGTTCACCGGCAAGATGCTCGACGAGCGGCTCGGCAAGATGTCGTTCTGGACGCTGTTCGTGGGCTTCCACGGCACGTTCCTGGTGCAGCACTGGCTCGGTGCCGAGGGCATGCCGCGTCGTTACGCGGACTACCTCGCCGCCGACGGCTTCACCGCGCTGAACACGATCTCGACGGTCTCCTCGTTCCTGCTCGGCCTCTCGCTGCTGCCGTTCTTCTACAACGTGTGGAAGACCGCCAAGTACGGGAAACCGGTTGAGGTCGACGATCCGTGGGGTTACGGCCGTTCGCTGGAGTGGGCGACGTCATGCCCGCCGCCGCGGCACAACTTCCTCACGCTGCCACGGATCCGCTCCGAGTCCCCGGCATTCGACCTCCATCACCCGGAGATCAGCACCATCGAGGAGATCGACAGACGTCCGGCCGCCTCGGCGACAGCGTCGCCGAGGGACGAACAGGAGTGAGGACATGTGCCGGAGGACAGCGTGTTCGTAGGGGCTGATATGGAGGACGACGGCCCGCTCGCTCGGCTCAACGACTACCTCCTGTCGAGTGCGGAGGACGAGGAGGCGCGCCGCCGGGCCGTCCGCTTCGCTGAGCGGTTGCCCTGGCTGACGGCTGCTCAGCGGGCCGACATCGAACGTGTCTTCGCTGCCGACTGGGCTGCCGCTTCGCGGGCGATCGACGCCCGGGTCTCCGCTCGGTCGGCAGAACTCGTCATCGAGTACGCCACCCGCTACCGATTTCTCAGAACGCGCTGTCTGTTGGCCGTCACAGCCGGCATCGGCGTGGTGACCGGCGTCCTCGGCGTTGCCCTGCTCGTCGCCCGCTGACGTCCGTCCTCCCCTCGCATCAGCGGAGAAAGGCCGAACCCGCTGACAGGTCCCCGGGTCAGGCGCATCCACGTTCAGTGATCCCGGTGCCGAGCCCGACCGGAGCTGTGACTCCTCCACCCCCTGAGGGGGTGGCTTCTCGCTATGCCGGTTGGGCTTCGCGACGGGCCAGCCCGGCCCGTAGAACGTTCAGGGCGCCCACTGTGTCGGCGTGCGCGGTGTGGCCGCACACGGTGCAGTGGAACTTCTCCTGGGTGGGCCGGTTCTCCTTGGCGGTGTGGCCGCATGTGGGGCACCGCCGGGAGGTGTTGCGGGGGTCCACGGCCATCACTTCCTGGTCCGGCGCTTTCAGCCTTGGCGGGCGAGGTGCCGTCCGGGGCGGTTTCATGGCCTGCCCCGGCCCCCGGGGACGGAGCCGACGGAGTCCGGGGGCAACGTGGGGCGCTGCCTTCTCACATGTTGATCATGTGCCCGGCGAGTCCGTGCACGGCCTCCTTGACCGCCTCGCCGAGCGTCGGGTGGGCGTGGACGTTGCGAGCGACTTCGTGGACCGTCAGGTCCCACTGCTGGGCCAGGGTGAGCTCCGGCAGCAGTTCGGTGACATCCGGGCCGATGAGGTGGGCGCCGATGATCTCGCCGTACTTCGCGTCGCTGATCAGCTTCACGAAGCCGGTCGTGTCGCCCAGGCCGTGCGCCTTGCCGTTCGCGGTGAAGGGGAACTTGGCCACCTTGACGTCGAAGCCCTTCTCGCGCGCCTGCGCCTCGGTCCAGCCGAAGCTCGCGATCTGCGGCTGGCAGTAGGTGGCGCGCGGGATCATCGGGTAGTCGAGCTCCATGGTCTCGGCTCCCGCGATGGTCTCGGCCGCGACCACGCCCATCGCCTCGGCGGCGTGCGCGAGCATCAGCTTCGCGGTGACGTCGCCGATCGCGTAGATGTGCGGAACGGATGTGCGGCAGCGGCCGTCGACATCGATCGCGCCGCGCTCGGTGATGCGGACGCCCGTGCTCTCCAGACCGTAGTCGGTGACGTTCGGTGTGAAGCCGATCGCCTGTAGAACCTTGTCCGCCTCCAGGACCTGCTGTGCGCCGTTCCTGCCGGTGACCGTGACGCGGACCTGCGGGCCGGACTCGTCGATCGAATCGACGCGGGTGGAGGTGAGCACACCAATGCCCAACTTCCGGTACTGCCGAGCCAGTTCGGCAGAGACGTCCGTGTCCTCGAGCGGCGCCATCCGGTCCAGGAACTCAACGACGGTGACCTCGACGCCGTAGTTGTGCAGGACATACGCGAATTCGACGCCGATGGCGCCGGCGCCCGCGATCAGAATGGACTGCGGCAGGTCCTCGGCAAGGATCTGCTCTTCGTACGTCACCACGCGTGAGGTGCGGCGGGTCCCCGGCAGCAGCTTCGGAGTCGCTCCGGCGGCGATGATGCAGTGGTCGAAGCTGACCGTCCGGGTCGAGCCGTCGAAGAGGGCCACGTCGAGCGTGTGCGAGTCCACAAACGTGCCACGGCCGCTGATCTCCGTGATCCCGTTCTTCTTCATCAGGTAGTGGACACCCTTGACCCGGCCGTCCGCGACACGGCGACTGCGCCGGAACGCCTCGCCGTAGTCGAAGGACACCTGCCCTTCGACCTTGATGCCGAAGGTCTTGGCCTCACGTGTGACGATGTGCGCCAGTTCGGCGTTGCGCAGCAAGGCCTTGGTGGGGATGCAACCGACGTTCAGACAGACGCCGCCCCAGTATTTGGCCTCGACGACGGCGACGCGCTTGCCCAGCTGGGCGGCGCGAATGGCGGCGACATATCCGCCTGGGCCTGCTCCGAGTACGACGACGTCGAAGCGCTCACCCTGCTCATCCATGGAAATTTCCTTTCTGATGGGGATCGGCCCGGCCTCCCTTGAGAGCCGGCTCATCCTGGTCGAACAGCCTGTGCACCCAGCTCGGCGGCTGCGGTTTCCGACACCCGTCCGCGGCAGGAATATCACCCGGAAGGCAATGCGGGCGATCGCGTGGCCGGTCACCTCGTCGATCGCCTTTCCGTCTCCAGCAGCATGCTCCATCAGCCACCAGGGCGCGCTCCAGCCCGCACGCCGCTATCGCGAGCTGACCTCTTTGGCCCTTCCCTCGGTCGGCTTCCGAAGCTTCCACGGCACGGTCACGGTTGTCCGTATCCCGCTTCGGCTCGGTGCTGACCCACGGCTGATCGTGACGAGTCCGCCGCCGCGCACGATGGCCCCTGTCGGCGCCATCGCCCTGGCTCGGCAGGTTCTGCGTACACCGACACGGCCGACCCGCGGCATGTGGTGCTGTCCTGCACCACCGCCCGCAGCCGACCGCCCCGAATGGCCTCGTATCACGCACGGAGTCAGCCGGATAATGTGATATCACCGGGCGACGACGGCAGTACGACAAAGGGGCGAGGACAGTGGCCGAGGGTGGGGCAGTGACCGGGGCACTCCGGTGTCGCGGCGTGTGTCCGTTGCGGGCGTCCGGTGTTTCCCGGCGCCACTGCGTCGAAGGACAGCACTGAGCGCCGACGGCCCTCGCCCGTCGGGCGGCGCCCCCGTCGCGCCGGATGCGGCAGAGGCCTCTCTGCTCACGTTCCTCGGCCTGGAGCCGTTGGAGGACGCCGTGTACCGGCTCCTCGTCGACCGGCCCGACAGTGAACCCGCCGCGCTCGCGGGCGAGTCGACCGGGCGTGTCGAGGAGGTCGCGCGCGCCCTCGACGTCCTGGTGGAACGCGGTCTCGCCAGCGCCCAACCCGTCGGCGACGCCGTCGTCCGCTACCGGGCCTCCTCCCCCGTGCTCGCTCTCGGCCCCCTGCTGGAATCCCGGCGGGCGGCCTTGCACCGCGTCGAGTCGCTCGTGACAACCCTTGCCGAACGTCACCGTTCCGCCCAGGCCCATGCCTCGGGAGCGCCCATCGAGGTGCTGTCGGGGGCGGCTGCGATCCGGCGCAGACTCCTGCTGATGCAGAATCAGGCCACCATCGAGGTATGCAGCATGATTCCGCTGCACGATTACCACGCGGTGATCACCTTCGAGGACAACCACGACGAGATCGAGAACGTGCTGATGCGGCGCGGGATCGCCCTCCGGGGGGTCATCGAGCGCGACTGGCTCGAACGTCCCAAAACAGCGGCGACCATGGCCACCTATGCAGCCCAGGGCCAGTACATCTCCGTCGTCGACAAGCTGCCCATCAAACTGATCATCGTCGACCGGCAGATCGCCCTGCTGCCGCTCGCCCCCGGTCGCGAAGGCATCGACCCGGTCGCGCTGGTCGTGCACGGTACCGGACTGCTCACCGCGCTCAGTTCGCTCTTCGAAGCGCATTTCGAGAGGGGCCGGCGCCTGCTTCCCTCCGACACGAATCCCAGGGCCGGGCACGCCGACGGAGCCGAACTCGGCGCCGTGGACCGCCAGATCGTCTCCCTGTTGTACGTGGGACTGACCGACGCGGCCATCGCCCGTCAGCTCGGCATGGGGCACCGTACCGTCCAGCGCCGCCTGCAGTCCCTCATGGTCGAGGTGGGGGCAGCCACACGTTTCCAGCTCGGCTGGCATGCGGCGTGCAGCGGCTGGCTGGACGAGGCGGACTCGCAAATCCCTCCGAACCGGATTGAAAACAACGCTATTTGAGGCGTATTTACGCCGCGGCGTGTTCACGCCAGGGACATCTCTTGTACGCGCCACCGACCGTGCCCAAACATCTAGGCACCGACCGCGTGGGGCTCCCGCACCTCACGCAGCTGGGCGAGTTCACCCATCAGTGCGATAGAGGAGGGTTCACGTGTTTCCGACACGACAAAGACGGCTTCGCCGTGTCCTGGCCGCCGCAGTGGTCGTCGCGGCCACCGGCTCGACACTGCTGACGTCACCGGCCTGGGCCGACGAGGAAGCGCCGCCGGCCACCACCGTGGCCGGCGACCGGGTGCCCGTCGCGCCCGCCATGACTCAGCGTCTCGACGACACGGTCCGTGAGGGCACTCCGGCCCAGGCCGCGCGGGCGCACCTGAAGGCCCACGAGGACACCTACAAGGTTCCGGTCACGGACCTCAAGACCGTGAGCACCAGCAAGGACGGCAAGCAGTCGTCCGTCCGCTTCCAGCAGAAGCACAACGGGGTGCCGGTCTTCGGCGCCGAATACGCCGTGCAGACCGAGGCGGCCGACGGCGGCCAGAGCGTCACCTCCGCCACGGGCACCCTGTACACGGACCTGTCGGTCTCCACCACGCCGAGCGTTTCCGAGGCCGCCGCCGAGAAGCGGATGTTCGCCCTCGACCGGAAGCTGTCGCGGGTCGAGGGCGCGAAGACCGAGGGCCACGGCCTGATCGTCCTGCCGGACGCCCGAGGCGGCAAGCTGGCCTGGCACTTCACCGTCACCGGCGCCGAGGCCGACGGCAGCCCGGTGCGCCAGGAGGTGTACGTCGACGCGAACATCGGCGGCATCGCCCTCTCGTACAACAACATCGACGCCGCGGACGCCGCACCGGCCAAGGGCACGGGCGTGCGCGTGGACGGCTCCGAGGCGGAGCTGGACATCAACAAGGAGACGGGCGGGTCGTACACGCTCGTCGACTCCACCCGGAACATGCACGCGCGGACCGGCGGCCAGATACGCACCTACGACGCCCAGCGCAAGAGCTACTCGCTCGTGGCGGGCGGCCCGGTCACCGAGGACGTTCCCCTGGCGACCTCCGCGAGCGACCGGTTCGACGGCACCAACACCTCATCCGGCGCGGTCGACGCACATGTGAACGCGGCGAAGGTCTACGAATACCTCAAGGACAAGCTCGGCCGTGACGGCGTCGACGGCAAGGGCGGCACGATCTACTCCGTCGTCAACGTCGCGAACAACGGCAAGGACTACGCCAACGCCTTCTGGGACGGCTCCAAGATGGTCTACGGCCACATGGCCGGCGTGCCGCTGTCCGTGGGCCTGGACGTGGTCGGTCACGAGATGACCCACGGCGTCACCGAGCACTCCGCCGGGCTCGTCTACCTGAACCAGTCGGGCGCCCTGAACGAGGCGATCTCCGACTACTTCGGCAACGCCATGGAGACCGCCGACAAGGGCGTCGCGATGAGCGACCCGACGTCCGGCCTCGTCGGCGAGTACCTCTGCAACGGCACCAAGCCGCTGGAGAAGTGCGCGCTGCGCGACCTCAACGACGGCCGCAACGCACAGACCGACTACGAGCCCATCACGCTCGACATCGACAACGGCGGTGTGCACTCCAACTCCACCATCGTCGGTGGGGCGCTGTGGGACATGCGCAAGAACATCGACGCCGGCCTCGCCGACCGGATCACCTACCGAGCAGCCCAGAACTACCTCACCCCGCTGTCCGGCTTCACCGGCATGCGCAACGCGGTCACCCTGGCCGCAAAGTCCCTGAAGGTCTCGGCGGCCGACCTCGACGCCATCGGCCGGGCCTTCGACGACCACGGTATCGAGCAGGGCTGGGAGCAGAAGTCCGGCACCCACGACGGCACCACCATCGGCGCCGACGTCCTGCCCGCCTACGAGGTGTACAGCGGCATCGACGAGCAGGCCGCCCAGATCAACGGCGATGTCTACGCCATCGGCCACGGTGACGCGATCGCCTGGGGCCAGGGCGGCGCCGCCTTCGGCATCACGGTCGGACGATTCGGCAAGAAGCCCCAGCACGAGCTGGCGCAGTCGGACGCCTACCTCATGGACCCGTCCCTCGACGACGAGCGTGTCGTCTTCACCCGGATCTCCGCCGCCGGCGTCGGCATCTACCAGGCCGGCGACAAGGGCCAGGGCGCGATCAAGAAGCTGGTCGACACCCCGGACGCCGACGAGACCGAACCGGTCACGGAGAACGGCGCCCTCGCCTACATCAGCACCACTGCCGACGGCGAGCAGGACGTCATGCTCCTGAAGGCCGACGGCACCACGGTCAACGTGACGCCCGATGCCGGCACCAAGGCCTCGCGCCTCGCCATGAAGAACGGCACCATCGCCTGGGCCGGCGGCGACGGGACGTACCTGTACGTCTACGACATCGCCACGGGAACGACCCAGAACAAGCGGATCCCCGCCTTCCTGTTCAATAGCATCTCGGACATCCAGCTCACCTCAAACCGCGTCTTCTACCGCACCAGCGGCGGGTTCCTGATCCCGAGCACCACCATCGGATCGACGCCGGCCGCCGACGTGACCCAGATGAAGAACCTGACCTACCCGAAGAGTCTGTACGTCGCCCAGTTCTCGGTCAGCGACGAGTACTTCGCCTACTCGACGTACGACATCTGGGGCGCTCTCGGCGCCTGGAACGGCCCGACCAAGGTGAAGGTCTCCACGACGGCGGACGTGCTGGCCGGGCTGAACAACTTCAGCCTCGCCTCCTGCTCCTCCGGTTCGCAGCTGGCCCCGTCGCTCGGTGACGGACAGCGCATCGTCTGGCTGGACACCACGGCCGCTGCGACGGACGTGGTGACGCGCGAGACGTTCGCGGGCACCTGCCAGTAGCATCCGCCACAGGTCTGAGGCGGTCATCGGATCTTCCGGTGACCGCCTCTTCGCGTACGGACCTCGGCCCGCAGCCCCGCTCTGCACATCACCGGCCCCTGCCGGACGTCACGGGGTGAGCTGGTTCCGGGCAGCACGAGGCCGAACTCGGCCGCCCTGGCCGTGGAGGAGGATCGTGCGGGCGAGGCGGCAGCAGGCGCAGTCGTCCGTCCGGTCAGACAGCGGGAGGCCGCCGGAACACCTCGGCGTTGCGCGCGCACCAGTCCGCGGCGTGCGTCCGGGCAGCCGCTCCACGGCGTCGGTCCGGAACCCGACGCACCGATCGGGCAGTCCCCCATCGGTGGCCGGTCGGGCGCGACCGGCAGCCTACGCTCCTGCGGCGCGCTCGATCAGGAGATGGCGGGGACCTCGCAGCACGGGGCTGCGCCGGTACGGAGGCGGGTCCTCGACCAGACGGGGGTCGTCGAGGCGGCGGAGGAGCGCGTCGAGCGCGATCTGCGCCTCGATACGGGCGAGCGGGGCGCCGAAGCAGTTGTGGATGCCGCTGCCGAAGCCGAAGTGCTGATTGTCCTCGCGCATCGGGTCGAACCGGTCGGGGTCATGGAATCGCAGGGGGTCCCGGTTGCCGGAAGCCAGCACGAGGATCAGGGGTGCGCCCTTGGGGACGGTGATGCCCGCGACGTCGATATCGGTGAGCGGTGAGCGCTGTGGCAGAAAGTGGACGGGGGGCTCGTAGCGCAGCAGTTCCTCCACCGCCCTCGGCATGAGTTCGGGCGCGGCGCGCAGCTGCTCGAGGATGTCGGGGTGACGCAGCAGGGTGAGCATCCCGTTGGTGATCAGGTTGACGGTCGTCTCGTGACCGGCGATGAGCAGCAGGACCGCTGTGGCCATCAGTTCCGGATGTGTGAGGCGCCCTTCGGGGCCTTCGTCATTGGTCAGGGCGGAGAGCAGGTCCCCGGACGGGTGGCCGCGCCGCTCTTCGGCGAGTCCGCCCAGATAGTGCGCCATCGCCATCCGTGCCTCCTGGGCCGACCGCCGACGCTGCTCCGGGTCCTCCCCGGGCGTGGGGTCGAAACCGGCGATGATCGCGTTCGTCCAGGCGCGGACACGGGGCACATCCTCCTGGGGCACGCCCAGGAGCCGACAGATCACGGTGACGGGGAGCGGGTAGGCGAAATCGTCGACGAGGTCGATCCGGTCCTTGTCCTGGAACGAGCGGATCAGCTCCTCGGCGATCCGGGTGATGTCGCCGTGCAGGGCGTCGACCCGTCCCGGGGAGTGCGGCGGACCGAAGGGGCGCATGGCGAGGCGGCGGAGCCGGTCGTGTTCGGGGTCGTCGACACCGATGAAGGCCGGCGGCAGTTCGTCCGACCTGGCCAGAGCCGCGTCCGGGTCCGGGTCCTTGCGGTTACGGAGGTCCGAGCTGATCCGTGGGTCATGAAGCAGAGCGGCGATCTCATGGTAGGTGCCCACCAGGTAGCTGCCGTTGTCCTGTCGTACCACCCCGCTCTCGCGCAGTTCCGCGTAGAGCGGATACGGGTCGGCGCGGTTCGCGTAATCGGTGATGCGCTCAAAGAGAGTGTCCGGGGGCATGCGTGGGGCTCCTCATCGACGGTGGGTGGCGGTCGGGGACGGTTCGTTCCGCACCAGAGTCAGGTGCCTGTCCGGCAGATGACCGGTGAGAGCCACGGTCGGGCCGTGCGAGAGCAGCTGTGGGGACGGCACGTCGGAGGGGACGGGACCGGCCGAACCGGGCCGGTCGGCGGCACCGGGCGCGGGGGGAAACGGTGCCGCCGTCTCGATGAGGTACTGGTAGTGCTCCAGCCACTTGGCGCGGTTCACACTGACCGCCGCGGTGATGCGCCCCCGGTAGCCGTAGACGGCGACGAAGCGACCCTCGCGCAACGAGCCCTGGGCGATGACCACTTGGTCGGAGAAGGTCGGTACACCCACGGACTTGATGTTCAGGCCGAACTGGCTGGACCAGAAGGCGGGCACGGTCAGGTGCGGGCGCCTGCGTGGCCCCGGGCTGATCATGTTGTGGGCCGCCACCTCGGCCTGCGCAACCGCATTGCCCCAGTGTTCGAGGGAGAGCATCTGGTACTCGAAGAGCGGGTGCGGGAAGCGTGCCACGTCTCCGGCGACGAAGACATCGTCGGTGACGATCCCGTACATGTCGAAGGCTCGGCACCCCGCGTCGCACGCGACGCCTCGGGGGCCCGCGGCCAGGCCTGATCCGTCAAGCCATTCGGTGTTGCGGAGGGCGCCCAGAGCGACCACGGCGACATCGGCGTCGATCCGGCCGCCGTCGGAGAATTCGGCGCCGGTGAGCCGGCCCTTGCTGCCCTTCAGCGCGGTGACGGTCACGCCGCAGCGCAGGTCGACTCCGTGCGCGCGTTGCAGCTTCCCGGCATAGGTTCCGAGTGTCCCGCCGAGCGCGCCGACGAGGGGCGAGGGTCCGCGTTCGGCGACCGTTACGTCGAGACCGCGCTCCCGGCAGGCGGAGGCGATCTCCGAGCCGATGAATCCGGCGCCGATCACCAGCACCCGGCGCGGTCCGGCGTCGAGGCGTTCGGCGAGGCGGGCCGCATCGTCGTTCGTACGCAGGGTGAGTACGCCGTCCAGGCGGGCTTCGTCGGCGTTCGGCCAGGGTCGGGCCCGGGTTCCGGTGGCGATCAGCAGCCGGTCGTAGGCGAGTTGTTCACCGTCGGCGAGGATCACCCGCTTCTCGATCGGGTCGACCCCAACGGCCCGTACACCGAGCTTCCACCGGGCGTCCACCGCACGACGGCTCGGCAGCGCGACGTCCTGCGCGCGCACCCGCCCGAGCAGCACCTGCTTGGACAGTGGTGGTCTGTCGTACGGGGGGTGCGACTCCTCCCCGACCAGGGTCAGCGATCCCGCGAAGCCTTCCTCGCGCAGCGTCTCGGCGGCGCGCAGACCGGCCAGCGACGCGCCGACGACGACGATCCGGCCCTCGCCGATCATGAGGCGCCGAGGCCTGCCGGCTCGCCGACCAGGATGGCCTGTACCGGACAGGCCGCCGCCGCGCGTCGGACGCGCTCATGCTGATCGTCGGGCACGCTCGGCCTGAACATCAGGGCCTCCTCGCCATGCAGTTCGAACACCTGGGGAGCGAGAAACACGCACTGCGCGTAACCCTGGCACCGATTGAGGTCGACAACGATCTGCATTCCGGTCCACTCCTCCGTGCCACCGTTATCCCTGTCCTATTACCTGCCGGCGTGTGACGCCAACGGTGCTGGGCCGTGCGGGTTCGCACCGGCCGACCGATCAGGAAAGGCAGTGGCTGCAGCAGACCGTGCGCCAGGGAAGCACCGGTGCGATGCGCAACGGCGCACGATGACACTGTCGGCCCGCACACCGCCCGTCGGGCCGGCGCTGCGGTGTCCGAGGGAGTCATCGGCCCAGCCCATCGGTTCGCCGGCCTTCCGCCGCGAGACGTCCGTCAACGGCATGTCGCGGCATTCAGCCACGGCGACGCCTGTTGATAATGACGCGTCACGGCAGAGCGGCGATGGGAGCCCGATGCGGGGCCGACGACTGCGCATCGGACTGCTGGTGCCCCTGCTCGGAACAGTGAGCGCATGCGGCCGTACCGGCGAGCTCACCGAGGACGCTTCAGCCCGTGTCCAGAAAGGCAGTGCCATGGATGAGCGACAGGCAGCCACCGGAATGATTGCGGGTCGTGATACGAAGCTCGCACTTCCGGTCGCGGACACGGTGGGCTGGGGTCCGCTGGATGTACGAGCGGTGGACACCGTACGCGTTCTGGCCGCTGACGCGGTCCAGAAGGTGGGAAACGGTCATCCGGGAACCGCGATGAGCCTGGCCCCGCTGGCCTATCTGCTGTTCCAGCAGGTCATGCGCCACGACCCTGCCGATGACCAATGGCTGGGACGCGATCGATTCGTGCTCTCCTGCGGGCACTCAAGTCTCACTCTGTACATCCAGCTGTACCTCAGCGGGTACGGACTGGAGCTGCAGGATCTCGAGCAGCTCCGTACCTGGGGCTCCGCAACGCCGGGGCATCCGGAATACCGCCACACCCGGGGTGTGGAGGTCACCACGGGTCCGCTGGGCCAGGGGCTGGCCGCCGCGGTGGGGATGGCGCTGGCGGCACGGCGTGAGCGCGGGCTGCTGGATCCCGACGCCCCGCCGGGTGAGAGCCCATTCGACCATCACGTGTACGTCGTCGCCTCGGACGGCGACCTCATGGAAGGAGTCACATCGGAGGCGAGTTCGCTCGCCGGGCACCAGGAACTGGGCAATCTGGTCGTCTTCTACGACTCCAACCACATCTCGATCGAGGACGACACCGAGATCTCGTTCAGCGAGGATGTCGCCGCGCGCTACTCCGCGTACGGATGGCAGGTGCAGACAGTCGACTTCACGCTCACGGGCTCCTATGTCGAGGACGTCGACGCCCTCTCGGCGGCGATCACGGCCGCCAAGCAGGACGCTTCGCGGCCGTCCATGATCGTGCTGCGTACGGTCATCGGCTGGCCCGCCCCCACGAAGCAGAACACCGGAAAGGCCCATGGCGCAGCGCTCGGTGACGAAGAAGTCGCCGCCACCAAGGCCTTGCTGGGCTTCGACCCGGGTCGGAGCTTCGTCGTGGAGGATGAAGTCCTGGCCCACGTCAGGAAGGTGCGGGAGCGGGGCGCTGCTGCACGTCGCCAGTGGGAGGGTGTGTATGAGAGGTGGCGCGCTGCCCATCCTGACCGGGCCGCGCTGCTTGACCGGTTGCGCGACCGGCGTCTGCCCGACGGCTGGGCCGACAAGCTGCCGGCTTTCCCCGCCGACCCTGTCGGAATGGCCACCCGCAAGGCATCCGGCGAGGTACTGACGGCGCTGGCGCCCGTCTTGCCCGAACTGTGGGGCGGGTCCGCCGATCTTGCGGGGAGCAATAACACCACGATGAAGGGGGAACCCTCCTTCATCCCGGTCGCCAAGCAGACGGCCGAGTGGAAGGGCAATCCCTATGGGCGGACGTTGCATTTCGGCATCCGTGAGCACGCCATGGCCGCAATCCTCAACGGCATCGCGTTGCAGAGTCTGACACGTCCCTACGGCGGCACATTCCTCGTCTTCAGCGACTACATGCGTCCGGCTGTCCGTCTGGCAGCGCTCATGCGGCTCCCGGCCACCTACGTCTGGACGCATGACTCCATCGGGTTGGGCGAGGACGGGCCCACCCATCAGCCCGTCGAGCACCTGGCCGCGCTACGGGCGATTCCTGGCCTCGACGTCGTACGGCCGGCCGATGCGAACGAGACCACCGTCTGCTGGCGCACCATCATCGAGCATCAGGACAGGCCCGCCGGTCTCGTGCTCACCCGGCAGCCGCTGCCCGTCCTGGAACGGGGCACCGGCACCCATGCCCCGGCCGAGGAGGCGGCCCGCGGCGCGTACGTCCTCGTGGACCGTGCCGACGGGCAGCCCGACGTCGTCCTTGTCGCGACCGGCTCGGAAGTGCACATCGCTCTGCAGGCGCGTGACCTGCTGGCTGCCGAAGGGTACGAGGCACGCGTGGTGTCCATGCCATGCCGGGAGTGGTTCCACGCTCAGCCCTCTGCCTATCAGAACGCGGTACTGCCGCCCGCTGTGCGCGCCCGCGTGAGCGTCGAGGCAGCCGTCGGTCAGGGCTGGCGCGACATCGTGGGCGACGCGGGCCACATCGTCAGTCTGGAGCACTTCGGCGCCTCCGCCGATTATCAGCGCCTCTACCAGGAATTCGACATCACGCCGCAGGCTGTGGTTGCTGCAGCCCTCAGCAGCATCCGTGCGGCCTCCGGCACGGTGAAGCCGGGTGGAGAGCGGCCCGCCCAGGCCTCCTGGACGTAGGACCTCCTGGACGCCGTGACCGCGGACTCTCCCGGCTGACGACCACCTGCCGGAAGGCATGTCGGAAGAACGTCACCAAGTCATTCACCCTCGGGTCGTCGTGGCCTTCGTCGCGTGTCGACGTATGCCCGGAGAGCCCACCCCCCGGAGGTGCTCGTGCACCAGGCGGACCGCCATCGCGCCCTCGCCCACCGCGGAGGCAACCCGCTTGACCGAGCCGCTGCGGACGTCGCCGACAGCGAAGAGTCCCGGGAGACCGGTCTCCAGGGCGAGTGGGGCACGGGCGAGGTGGCGCCAGAGGTTCGCGGGGACGTCGACCACGTCCTGGCCCGTGCGGATGAAGCCGTGCGGGTCCAGGTCGACGGCCGTGTCGAGCCAGGATGTGGCGGGGCGCGCGCCGATGAAGACGAACAGGGCGCGCGCTGCCAGCACCTGCCGTTCGCCGGTTCTGCTGTCCTGGACGAGAACGGACTCGACCCGGTCGCTGCCGGTGACTTCCCGGACCTCGGTGTGCATCAGCACATCGATCCGGGGGTGCCGTTCTATCCGGTCGATCAGGTAGCGGGACATGCTGTGGGTGAGGTCGCCGCCACGTACGAGCAGATGCACCGCGGGCGACTGACGTGCCAGGAACAGCGCGGCCTGGCCGGCGGGGTTGCCGCCGCCTACGACGGCCACGGGGTCCATACGGCAGTTTCTCGCCTCCCAGAGGGTGGCGGCGTAGTGGACCCCGGCTCCTTCGAGCCGTTCGACGCCGGGCGCGGGCAGACGCCGGTACCGGGCGCCGGTGGCCACCACGACGGTGTGGGCGGAGATCGTGGCACCGTCGGTGAGCGTCACGACGTGGGACCCGTCCCGCTGTTCCAGGACTGCGGCTTCGGCGGGGACGGTGATCCGGGCGCCGAACCGGTCGGCCTGGACGGCGGCGCGTTCGGCGAGTTCGGTGCCGGAGATCCCGGCGGGGAATCCGAGGTAGTTCTCGATCCGGGAGGAGGTTCCGGCCTGACCGCCGGTGGCCACGGCTTCCAGGACGACCGTGGCCAGTCCTTCGGAGGCCCCGTACACGGCCGCGGCCAGACCCGCGGGTCCCGCGCCGACCACCAGCAGATCGCAGACGGCTTCTGTGGGGGTGTCGGAGCGCAGGCCTGTCACCCGTACCAGCTCGGCGTCGGTGGGGTTGCGCAGCACCCGGTCGTCGTGCCAGACCACCACGGGGGTCTCTTCGGGTGTCACTCCCACACGGCGCAGCAGCAACTCGGCCTCGGTGTCCTTCTCCAGATCGATCCAGCGATGCGGGAGCCGGTTACGGGCGGCGAACTCGAGCAGCCTCCGGGTGTCCGGGGAGAACGCGGAGCCGATGATCCTGAAACCGGTGGCCATCCCGGCCGGCAGTGTCCGACGCAGAAGGCAGGCGCGCAGGATGAGGTCGCCGAGCGCGGGTTCGCGGATGAGCAGGTCGCGCAGTTCGGCCGAACCGACCGCCAGGACCTCACCGGGGGCACGGACCACGGCGGTGAGGAAGGCGGCCTGCCCCTCCAGCAGGCCGAGCTCGCCGAGGAAACTCCCGGGGCCATGGAGCTGGTAGGTCCTCTCCCGACCGCCATGGCCTTCTACCACGGCCACCGTGCCGCTGAGGACGACGAAGAACTCCTGACTGGGTCTGCCCGCCTGATAGAGCAGTTCACCTTCGACGGTCGGCCACCGCTGTCCACAGGCGCTGAGCACCTCGATCTGGTCATCCGTCAATTGTGGGTACGCGTCGTACGGCGTGGGCGTTTCAGCGGTCACAGTGCACTTCCCTTGGGGCGGACCTGAGGGCGGGAGAGCTCAGACCATGTCTTCGTGGACGAAACACCAGTGCCAGTCCTCGCCGGGCTCGACCGCACGATGGGATGTCCAGCCGTGGCGGCATGTCCGCGGGCATGGCGCATCGGGGAGGAGTCGCAGCATCCGACGTGACCACAGGTGAGACAGAGCCGCAGATGGACCCAGGAGGAACCTCGCACCTCTGCGGGGTCCTGGCGGTGACGGGTCGGACCAGTGAGATGTGTGGGTCGGGCGGGATGGTCATCGCGGCCTCCAGGGTCGGTCAGGCGGGCCGGGCGCTGTCCGTCAGTGCCTGCTCCACCCACTGGCGCAGCACCGGGGCCGACGCGGCGCCGGCCTGGCGGGCGATGGTCCGGCCCCGGTCGAGGACCAGCAGAGTGGGGACGGCCTGGACCTCGAAGCGCCGGGCGAGCGCCGGTGACTTGTCGATGTCGACCTTCACAAGTTTGATCCGGCCGGCCAGATCGTTGGCGACCTTCTCCAGAGCGGGGCTGACCATCCGGCAGGGGCCGCACCAGGTGGCCCAGAGATCGACGAGGACCGGCAGACCGGCCTGCTCGGCGACGGTACCGAAGTCGGAGTCCCCCGCTTCGGCGATCCAGGGCAGCGGAGCTCGGCAGTTGCCGCACTGGGGGCGGCCCTGTGCGGCGGCGGGGACACGGTTGGTCTTGCCGCAGGTGCCGCAGCGGGCGGTGTGACTGACCGGGGAGGCGCTCATGACGACTCCTGCGGCTCGTCCTGGAGGGTGAAGGCCAGTTCGTCGTCCTGGGCGTCGACCAGGATCGTCACGCCCTCGGTCGCCTCGCCGCTGAGCAGCGCGCGGCCGATCCTGGTCTCGACCTCGTGGGAGATGAAGCGGCGCAGCGGACGGGCGCCGTAGACCGGGTCGTAGCCTTCGGCGGCGATGAGGCGGCGTGCCGGTTCGGTGAGGACGAGGGAGATGCGCTGGTCGGCGAGGCGACGGCGCAGCTCGTCGAGGAGCAGGTCGACGATGCGTTCGATCTGCGCCAGGCCGAGCGGGTGGAACAGGACGATGTCGTCGACACGGTTGAGGAATTCGGGGCGGAAGTGGCTGTTGAGCTCACCCATCACGAGTTCCCGTACCTCGGGCTTGATCTCACCGGCGTCGGTGGCGTCCTCGAGCAGGTACTGGGATCCGAGGTTCGAGGTCATGATGACGACTGTGTTGCGGAAGTCGACGGTTCGACCCTGGGCATCGGTGATCCTGCCGTCGTCCAGGACCTGGAGCAGCATGTTGAAGACGTCGGCGTGGGCCTTCTCGATCTCGTCGAAGAGGACGACGGAGTACGGCTTGCGGCGCACCGCCTCGGTGAGCTGGCCGCCCTCCTCGTAGCCGACGTATCCAGGAGGTGCGCCGACGAGGCGGCTCACGGTGTGCCTCTCCTGGTACTCGCTCATGTCGAGGCGGATCATGTTGCTCTCGCTGTCGAAGAGTGCGGCGGCGAGGGTCTTGGCCAGCTCGGTCTTTCCGACGCCTGTGGGGCCCAGGAAGATGAACGAGCCGATCGGCCGGCGCGGGTCGCGCACTCCGGAGCGGGCCCGGATCACCGCGTCGGCGACCAGCTGTACGGCCTCGTCCTGGCCGATGACCCGCTCGCGCAGGATCTCGTCCAGGCGCAGCAGTTTCTGCCGTTCGCCTTCCTGGAGCCGAGTGACGGGGATACCGGTCCAGGCGGAGACGATCTCGGCGATCTCTTCGGCGGTGACCACCTCGCGCAGCAGCCGTGTCTCGCCCTGTTTGACGGCGAGTTGCTCCTCTTCGGCGGCAAGGCGGCGTTCGAGCTCGCTGATGGTGCCGTAGCGCAGCTGGGCGGCGCGGTTCAGGTCGTAGGCGCGTTCGGCCTCCTCGGCCTCCTGCCGGGCACGTTCCAGTTCCTGACGCAGTTCCTGGACGCGGCGGATGGCCTGTCGTTCGGCCTCCCACTGGGCATGCTTGGCGTCCGCATCGCCCCGCAGGTCGGCCAGTTCACGGCGCAGGTCGTCCAGGCGGGCACGGCTTGCCGGGTCGGTCTCCTCGGCCAGGGCCGCCTCCTCGATCTCCAGCCGGGTCACCCGACGGGTGAGTTCGTCCAGTTCGGCCGGCATCGAGTCGATCTCGGTGCGCAGCCGCGCGCACGCCTCGTCGACCAGGTCGATGGCCTTGTCGGGGAGGAAGCGGTCGCTGATGTAGCGGTGGCTGAGGGTGGCGGCGGCGACCAGCGCGCCGTCCTGGATCTTGACGCCGTGGAAGATCTCCAGGCGCTCGCGGATCCCACGCAGGATGGAGATCGCGTCCTCGACGGTCGGCTCGTCCACGAGGACGGTCTGGAAACGACGTTCCAGGGCGGCATCGGACTCGATGTGCTTGCGGTACTCCTCCAGCGTGGTGGCGCCGATCATGTGCAGTTCGCCGCGGGCCAGCATCGGCTTGAGCATGTTGCCCGCGTCCATGGCGCCCTCGGCGGCGCCGGCACCGACGACGGTGTGCAACTCGTCGACGAAGAGCAGGATCGAGCCCTCGGCACCCTTGACCTCCGCCAGGACGGCCTTGAGGCGTTCCTCGAACTCGCCGCGGTACTTGGCTCCGGCCACCAGCGAGCCCATGTCGAGCGAGAACACCGTCTTGTCCCGCAGCCCCTCCGGTACGTCACCGCGCACGATCCGCTGGGCCAGACCCTCGACGATGGCGGTCTTGCCGACGCCGGGTTCGCCGATCAGAACGGGGTTGTTCTTGGTCTTGCGGCTGAGGATCTGGATCACCCGCCGGATCTCTGCGTCCCGGCCGATCACCGGGTCGAGCCGACCGGTGCGGGCCTCCACGACCAGGTCTCGGCCGTACTTCTCCAGAGCCTCGTAGGCGGCTTCCGGGTTGGCGGAGGTGACCCTCTGGTGGCCACGCACCTGGGTGAGGGCGGCGAGGAAGGTGTCCTTGGTGATGCCTTGTTCGGCGAGCCGTCGGCCGGCGGCGGTGGCCGAGCCCTCGTCCACCAGGGCCACGACCAGGTGCTCGGTCGAGACGTATTCGTCCTTGAGGCGTTTGGCCTCCTGCTCCGCCGTGTCGAGCAATCGGGCGAGGCGCTGGGTGATCATCACCTGGCCGGGGGCGGCGCCCGGTCCCGTGGTGCGCGGGCGCTTGGCGAGATCGGCTTCGACGGCGCCCCGCAGCGCGGCCGGGTCGGCGCCGGCTCCGGCTCTGGCGAGCAGCCGGGTCGTCAGGCCGTCCTGCCGGTCGAGCAACGCCAGCAGCAGATGCTCCCCGTCGACCTCGTTCTGGCCGAGCCGCACCGCCACGCTCTGCGCTTCCTGCAGCGCTTCCTGGGACTTCTGCGTGAGGCGGTTCATGTCCATGACGTTCGCTCCTCGGCGGCTCGTCGGCTGCGCCGCAGCGCCCTCTCCAGATTGTCGATACGGTCGAGCAGGTCCAGTACGACCCCGACGGCCGCGTAGTTGAGCGACAGACCGGTCCGCAGTCGCTGCACGCGGGCGATGGCCGACGGAGCGGTGGTACGGAACCACAGTCGCCCGTGGGCGTCCCGCTCGGCGTCCAGCAGACCAAGGGCTACGAAGCGGCGGACCAGGTCGGGCGAGAGGCCGCTGCGTCGGGCGACACCGGCCAGGGACAGCTCGTAGGGGGTGATCCGGCAGATCCGGACCAGCGGATACCGGGCGACGGCTCGGCCGTGCGCGGCGTCTTCGGCGGGAGAACGCTGATCGTCACTCATGCCTGCTTCCTCGGGTCGAAGGTCGAGACCCCGGCCAGCTCCTCGAACAACTCGCGTTCGCGCGGGCTCGGCGACGAGGGCACGATCACCTGGATCTCGGCGTAGAGGTCACCGGCGGAGCCCTTGGGGTGGGGCATCCCCTCCCCGCGCAGCCGCAGCCGCCGGCCGGTGGAGGTACCCGGGGGGACGTGGACCTTCGCGGTGCCGCCGGGGCCGGTGACCGGCACGGTCGCCCCCAGGACGGCCTCCCAGGGCGTGACCGGCAGATCGACGTGGATGTCGCGACCGGTGAGCCGGTACCGGGGGTGGGGGGCGATACGGACCACGAGGTAGAGGTCCCCCGCGGCGCCTTGACCGCGGCCCCGGCCTCCCTCCCCCGCGAGCCGGATGCGCTGCCCGTCGACGACACCCGCGGGGATGTTCACGTCATAGCTGCGCTCCCCGCCGGGGCCACCCAGGGTGATCTTCCGCCGGCCGCCGCGGTAGGCCTCTTCCACGGTGAGGGTGAACTCGGCCTCCTGGTCGGCGCCGGGTACCGTCCCTGGCCCGCGGCCCGCCCGGCCGCCGAACACACCCCCGAAGAGGTCCTCGAAGTCGAAGCCGGCGGTGGCGAAGTCGCCTTCCGTCCAGACCCGGGCGCCTCCACGGCCCGCGCCCCGGCCCCCCTGGAAGGGTCCGCCGCGGTACGCTCCGGCTCCGGCCCCGCGGAAGCCCTGTGCTGCCGCGACCCGCTCGTCGTAGTCCTCCGGGATCTGCCGGAAGTCGGCGCCGAACCGGTCGTACCTGGCCCGGGTATCGGGGTCGGAGAGGACTCCGTACGCCTCGTTGATCTCCTTGAAGCGCTCCTCGGCGGCCGGATCCTTGTTGACATCCGGGTGGTGACGCCGGGCCAGGGTGCGGAATGCCTGCTGGATCTCGGCCGCGTCGGCGGTCCGGGGGACGCCCAGCACCTCGTAGTAGTCGCGTGCCATGGCGGGTTACTCCTGCTTTCGGCTGACCGCTACCGCCGCCGGTCGCAGTTGGCGGTCGGGGTCGCCGTAGCCGGGGCGCAGCACCTGGACGACGGTTCCCGGGGCGGTGTCCTGGTCCTCGACCACGGAGACCACCTCGTGCAGCACGGGGTCGAAGGGGACACCGGTCTCGTCGTGGCGCGGATAGCCGAGGCTTCTCAGCACGTCCAGGGCCTGATCGCGTACCGCCTGAACACCGCGGACGATCGTTTCGGGGTCCGCGTCGGCATGGGCGAGGGCCAGTTCGAGGTTGTCGACGACCGGGAGCCAGACGGCCGTGGCCCTGGCTCGTTCCGCCTCCAGCTCCCGGGGGCGGTCGCGGGCATACCGCTTGCGGAGGTTGTCCAGATCGGCGAGGGCTCGCCGCCACCGGTCCTCCAGCTCCTCGGCGTCGAGGGCCGACGGGCCCTGCGGTGCGGGTGCCTCTTCCTGCGGATGCTCCGTCCGGGCTGCGTCCTCGGCGGGAGGTGCCTGGTCATGTTCCGACATGACGCCACCTCAGCCCCGGTCGAACTCGGCGTCGATGACGTCGTCGTCGCCACCGGAGGGCCCGCCCGAGGCGGACGTTGCGCCCTGGTCCGCGGTCTGTGCCGCCGCGGCGGAGTGGGTGGCCAGTGCGGCGTAGATCTGCTGGAGTTCGGAGCTGAGGGCGCGGGCGCGGCCCACCGGCGCCTCCTCCTTGACTGCGGTACGCGCCTCCTCGATGACCATTTCGGCGCGGGCGCGCTCGTGCTGCGGCGCGGCGTCACCGAGTTCTCCCAGCCGGCGCTCCACCTGGTACGCGGCGGCGTCGAGTTCGTTACGGGCGTCGACGGCCTGGCGCAGCGCCTGGTCGGCGGTGCGGTTGCGCTCGGCCTCCTCGATCATCCGATCGACCTCGGCCTGGTCGAGGTTGGATCCCTCGCTGATCGTGATCGACTGTTCGGCGCCGGTGTCCTTGTCCTTGGCGCCGACCTTGAGGATGCCGTTGGCGTCGATGTCGAAGGTGACTTCGATCCGGGTCTCCCCGCGGGGGGCGGGCCTGAGGTCCTCCAGCCTGAAGCGGCCCAGCACCCTGTTGTCGGCGGCCAGTTCGCGTTCGCCCTGGAGCACCACGATGTCGACGGCCGGCTGGTTGTCCTCGGCCGTGGAGAAGACCTCGGACCGTCGGGCGGGGATGGTGGTGTTCCGCTCAATGATCTTCGTCATGACGCCGCCCGCGGTCTCCACGCCCAGCGAGAGCGGGGTGACGTCCAGCAGGAGGACGTCCTTGACCTCGCCCTTGAGCACCCCGGCCTGAACGGCGGCGCCCAGCGCCACCACCTCGTCCGGATTGACGCTCATGTTGGGGTCCTTGCCGCCGGTCAGGCGCCGTACCAGAGCCTGTACGGCCGGGATACGCGTCGAGCCGCCGACCAGGATGACCTCGTCGATGTCGTTGTCGCTGATCTTCGCGTCGCCCATCGCCTGCTTGACCGGGGCCAGGCAGCGCTCCACCAGATCCGCAGTGATCTGTTCGAAGGTGGAACGGCGGACGGTCTCGGTGAGGTGTTTGGGCCCGGAGGCATCCGCCGTGACGAACGGCAGACTCACCTGGGTCTGGGTGACCGAACTCAGTTCGGTCTTCGCCTTCTCGGCCGCCTCGAACAGGCGCTGCAGGGCCTGCGGGTCCTTGCGCAGGTCGATGCCCTCGGTCTTCTGGAACGCGTCCGCCAGATAGTCCACCAGCCGGCGGTCGAAGTCGTCGCCGCCCAGATGGGAGTCGCCGGCCGTCGACCGTACCTCCACCACGCCGTCGCCGACGTCGAGGATGCTGACATCGAAGGTGCCGCCGCCGAGGTCGAAGACCAGGACTGTCTCATGGCCCTTCTTGTCCAGACCGTAGGCCAGGGCTGCGGCGGTCGGCTCGTTGATGATCCGCAGAACTTCCAGACCGGCGATCTTTCCCGCGTCCTTCGTGGCCTGTCGCTGAGCGTCGTTGAAGTAGGCGGGTACGGTGATGACAGCCTCTGTCACACGCTCGCCGAGCGACTTCCCCGCGTCCTCGGCCAGCTTGCGCAGCACCTGCGCGCTGATCTCCTCCGGCGCGTACTGCTTGCCGTTCACCTCGAAGCGGGCCACCCCGCCCGGTCCCTCGACCACGTCGAAGGAGACCGCCTTGGCCTCCTCGGGGACCTCGTCGAAGCGACGGCCGATGAACCGCTTCGCGGAGGTGATGGTGCCCTTGGGATTGAGGATCGACTGCCGGCGTGCCAGCTGTCCGACCAGCCGCTCGCCGGTGTCGGAGAAGGCGACCACCGAGGGTGTGGTCCTGGCTCCCTCGGCATTCGGGATCACGGTGGGCTCACCGCCCTCCCAGACCGCGATGACCGAGTTGGTCGTGCCGAGGTCGATACCTACTGCCCTGGCCATGGGATTCTCCTCCGTCGCGGCACTGACCGAACACCGCGGCTGCCGGGATCACGGGCCCGCTCGCGGCCACACAGGGGAAAGGGTGGCGCGGCGGCGCACGCGTTTCCCTGCCCCGGCAGGACCAATCCGGGCTGGCCCGCCCGTCCCGCGAGGTCAGGGCGTCCACCGGGCCAGCTGAGGTGGCCCGGTGCCGGACGGCGTAGCGTGAAAGGCGGAGAGCTGCTGTGTCGAGACACGAATGGATCTCCGATGGATGCTGCCCGCTCCGGATCATCGACGGTGTGTGCTGTGCGCCCGATCCCGCAGCGCTGGGCCGGCCGGCACACGTTCCTCCGTCTCACCACGGCGATGTTCGACGCCACCGACGAACGTGAGGTGGTGTGGGCGGCCATGGCGGCGATCGCCGTCACCGGGCCGTTCGCGGCAGAAGCGGCCTATGCGGCTCACCACGGCGTCGCGCAGCGGTGTCGCCGGTGTTCCACGGCCGGCTCCGGTCATTCCCGGCCGGGCATCGTGGCATCGTCCGTCACGGCGGCCGAGCCCGCCGTGACGGACGACGACCCGACGGCCGCCGACGGCGTCGACCGGTGGGTCGGTGCGCTGGAGGGCCGCAGCGGGCGCTGGGACGACCAGGACGGCCACTGCCTGTGGGCCTTGGCGCTGCGCCACCACGGGCGATGTCTCGGCTACCTCGTCGTTCGCATACTGGACACCCCCTCGGCCGAGGAGACCGCCGACGCCGAGCTGCTCGCCCGGCAGGCCGCAGCCGCACTCGCGGGACTGAGCCGGCCATGGGAGAAGCCCGCCCAGGCCGAGAGGGAACTGTGGCCGACGGCGGAGGAACCCGGACCCGGGGTCGATCTCAGCGCCACCGTGTCCACCCTTTCGTACCAGAACGCCTTTCACCGAGCCCTCACCCGTGTCGGGGCCTCCGGCAAGGGTGAGAAGGGGATGCTCCGGGCCCTGCACGACCACACGGGTTTCTCTGCACTGACCGAGGATCCCTTCGGCAATCTGCGGGCGTGGGCAGGCCCCGGCCGTGGCGGACCGCGCCCCGGATCGGCGAACCGGCCCCGGGACGAGTTGCTGCGGCAGGTGCGGCGCCGGCAGGGCGCCGTCCGCGACCGGGACCGACTGGTCGTCCCCATCGAGGCGGCGGGCGACCTGCTCGGACTGGTCGCCCTGGTGGACCCCGACCGACGTGTGGGGAAGCTGGACACCGCGGCTCTGGAGGAGACGGGCCTGGCCCTGGCCCCCGAGCTCTCCCACGAACGCGCTCTCGCCGAGCTGGAGCCGAGGCTGCGCCACGACCTGGTCGAAAGACTGATCTCCGGTGAGGCGACCGACGGCGTGTTCGTCCATGCCGCCGCCCTCGGTCACGACCTGCACGGGCCGCACCGCATCGCCGTGCTGCAGTGGGACGGAGCAGCGGAGGAGGTGACGCTGGGCGACGCCGTCGCGCGGGCGTCCGAGCGCCTGGGACTGGATGTGCTCATCGGTGCCCGAGAGACCACCACGGTCGTCCTGGTGGCGGGTCCCGATCCCGGCGATGCCCTGTACCGAGCCGTCGCGCAGGACCTCGGCACGGCGACCGGGGCCGTCGGCGTCGGCAGCCGCTGCGACCTCTTCACCGAACTGCCGCACTCCTACGACGAGGCCGTCCGTGCTCTCACCGTACGGCGCAGATCTCCGGAACCGCACGGCAGCACCAGTTTCGAGGACATCGGCATCTGCCGCATGATGGGAACCGGGGACGGCGAACGGGAGACCGACCGCTTCGTCAGGGAATGGCTCGGAGCTCTTCTGGAGTACGACGCCCGACACCACACCGACATGGTCACCACGCTCTCGCACTACCTGGAGAGCGGCGGCAGCTACGACACCACGGCCGACGTTCTGCAGATCCACCGAAGCACCGTGCGCTACCGCCTCCGGCGCATCCGCGAGATCACCGACCACGATCTCGGCGATGTCGAGACCCGGCTCAACCTGCACGTTGCCACTCGCATCCGCAACGTTCTCGGCAAACCAGGAACGGCACGGACATCGCCTCGTTCGACATCCCCTTGACTGCCCTCGGGCGCGAGGAGCACCACCCTGCCGTCGCTTGTCGGGGTGGTGCGCCGTCGTGCGCATGACCGAGAGTCGCGCCGCGAAGTCACGTAAACACAACAGGCCGGGGAAGGAGAAACGCGCCCCCGACGGACGACCGGTGAACTCACACGGCTCCTCCTCCGACGGCGGGCTGGCAGAACGGACCTCCGGCCCGCCGGAGGTGCCGTTCGGTTCGCCGTTCACGGCCGTTCGGTCCGTTCGCCGTCCAACTGAAGTCCCTTACCTGGCAAGGCTGGTGTCGGCCGACACCTGGTTCCGGAAATTCCGCAGCCCAACCCACGGGCAGCTCCGAGACGACGACGATCACGCCTCAGTATGATCGCCTGCTAACTCCGGCGCTCCGCGCCTACGCTCCAAGGATTCGATTCCCCCACCGACTAAAGCCGGTGGCCCCCTCGAAAGAAGGTCTGATGGACGTGAACGCAGGAATCGAGTTGATCGCCACTCCGCCGGGGCGGGTGACGCTGTCGGACCGGCGAACGCAGCGAAGCTGGTCGACCGAGCTCGCGCCCTATCGGTTGGCGGCGTTCCCGATCACTCAGGCGCACTATGCGCAGGTCACCGGTCAGCGCCCGAGCAGCGCCCAAGGCGACCAGTTGCCCGTCGAAGGCGTGTCCTGGTGGGACGCGGTCCGATTCTGCAACACCCTTTCCGAGCAAGAGGGGTTGGCAGCCGCCTATCGCCTCCGCGCTGACGCCGAGGGCATCGAGTGGGACGCATCTGCTGACGGGTACCGGCTGCCGACCGAGGCCGAGTGGGAGCACGCATGTCGTGCCGGTACGGCCGACGCGCGGTACGGGCAGCTCGACGAGATCGCCTGGCACCGCGGCAACTCCCGTGAGCGGATTCACGACGTGGGCGGCAAGCAGCCCAACGCGTGGGGCATGTACGACATGTTGGGCAACGTGTGGGAGTGGTGCTGGGACATCTACGATGCCGAGGTCTACGGCAGCTATCGGGTACTGCGTGGCGGTGGATGGTTTGACGAGCACTGGAGCTGCCGGGCCTCGGTGCGGCGCCGCAGCCACCCGACCTTCCAGATCGACGACGTAGGATTCCGCATCGCGCGTTCCGTGCTGCGCTGACGTGCGTCATGTGCGGCGACTGCTTCGCCCGCAGGACCGGCAGAGTGGTGCATCGGCGCCGATCCATGCGGTAGACCGCCTGCTGCGCCCGGCCGAGGACGGATCGTCCGGGCGTCCGGCAGGGCTCGTCCACAAGAGACGCTTCAGCGCCGGCTGCGGAAGGTACGACGCAGCGGCGACCCAGCCCGTCGGGGATTTCCCAGGGGATGAAGTGGCCGCCGTCGGCGAGAGACGCTCGACCCGGCTTTGTACTTTCTCCCGAACCCGGCAGACAGCTACCACCCGGAATGCTTCAATGGCCCTCGTCGGGGCGGCACTTGATCGGCAGGGAGCTGGCGCGGAGATGCGGAAGTCGTACGTAGCGGCACACGTCTACATGATTCTGGGAGTGATCTCCGGGCTGTTCTACCGGGAGTTCACCAAGGCCCACGATTTTCAGGGCGACACGCAACTGGCAGTCATGCACACCCACTTGCTCGCCCTGGGCATGCTGGGCTTCCTCATCGTCCTCGCCCTCGACAAGCAGTTCCAGCTGTCCGGGACGAAACTCTTCACCGCGTTCTTCTGGTTCTACAACGCGGGCATCGCAATCACCGTCATCATGATGGGCGTCCACGGCACCGAGACAGTGCTCGGCAAGCACGTCCCCGAGGCCGTGCCGGGGATCGCCGGCCTGGGCCACACCCTCCTCACGGTCGGTCTCATCCTGCTGTTCGTCCTGCTCGGCAAGCGCCTCGACAAGCCCACCACGACAGGTACCACGGAGCCGGAGCCCGCGAAGACCTCGACCTGAACCGTCGAGGCCGGGGAGACCCTCGTGGAGGCCCTCGCACGCAAGGTACGAGGTAGCGGACGAGACCGGGTGGCGCCTCCGCCACCCGCGGCAATTCCCTGGCAGCACCCCCCCTGACCGCCTCAAGGGGAACCAGGTGCCCGGAGAGTTCTCGGTCCACGACCTGATCACAGGAGCGGGACCCACCCGGACGGGTCGGAGCCCGCAGGCCGATGAAAGCGGTAGAAAGCAGGCGTAGGCTGGCCGAAACGCCGGTACACCGCAAGGGGCGACGGAGGCGGCGCATGACCGACCCTTTCGGCTTCCTCAAAGTTCCCCGCCGGCCCGCCCCGGCACGCCCCGTCGATGAACGGCTGAGCGACTGGGACGAGGTCTACGCGGGCCAGCCACGCCTTCCGCTCGTGTCCGAGCAAGCGGGACGCTGCATGGACTGCGGCATACCGTTCTGCCACCACGGCTGCCCGCTGGGAAACCTCATACCCGAGTGGAACGCCTACGCGGCACGGGCCGACTGGCGGGCCGCCGCCGAGCGACTGCACGCAACGAACAACTTCCCGGAGTTCACCGGGCGGCTGTGCCCGGCGCCGTGCGAGGACGCGTGCGTGCTCACCATCAATGCCGATCCAGTGACGATCAAGAACGTCGAACAGGCGATCGCCGACCAGATCTGGGCGCGCGGGTACGCGACACCGCAACCGCCCGAGCGGCTCAGCGGGAATACCGTCGCCGTCATCGGCTCCGGACCCGCCGGACTGGCGGCGGCGCAACAGCTCACCCGCATCGGTCACACCGTCGCCGTCTACGAGCGGGCCGACCGCATCGGCGGACTGCTGCGCTACGGGATCCCCGCATTCAAGATGGAGAAGCACCACCTGAACTGCCGCATCGAGCAGATGCGGGCCGAAGGAACCAAGTTCCGCACGGGTGTGGACGTCGGCAGCGATCTCGACGCCACCGAACTCAGAAGACGTCACGACGCGGTGGTCGTCGCCGTAGGAGCCAGGGGACAACGTGAGCTGCCCGTCCCCGGTCGCGAGCTGGACGGCATTCATCAGGCCATGGACTACCTGACCCTCGCCAACCGGGTCAGGGAGGGCGACTACGTCTCGCCTCCCGTCACCGCCGAGGGCAAGCACGTGGTGATCATCGGCGGCGGGGACACCGGCTCGGACTGTCTCGGCACCGCCCTGCGCCAGGGCGCGAGCTCCGTGGTGCAGCTGGATATCAATCCGGAGCCCGGCGAGACCCGGCGGGACACCGAGCCGTGGCCCACGTATCCGAAGGTCTATCGGATCTCCCATGCCCATGAGGAGGCCCGGGGGCGGAAGGGCGCGGATCCGAGAGTCTTCGCCTCCGCCACCCTCCGTTTCGAAGGGGACAAGACCGGCCACTTGCGCGGACTGCGCCTGGCGAAGGTGGAACCCGTGGTCAGAAGGCCGCTGCCGGGCACCGAGCATCTGATGGCGGCGGATCTGGTCCTGCTCGCCCTCGGCTTCTACGGTCCCGAACGGGGCACCGGTCTCATGAAGCAGCTCGGGCTCACCCTGGACGACCGGGGGAACTTCGCCCGGGATGCCGCTTTCGCTGCCGAGACGGTCGAGCAGACGGTCCGCACCAGGACGGACGGGGTCTTCATCGCCGGTGACGCAGGACGTGGCCAGTCCCTCGTGGTGTGGGCCATCGCGGAGGGCCGGTCCGCCGCGGCCGCGACGGACCGGTTCCTGAGTGGCTCCACCGTCCTGCCTGCCCCCATCGCGCCAGGGGACCGGCCTCTGGCGGCATGAGCACCCCCGGCGTGGCCGTGCCCGTCGGGACGGAACGTGGCTCAGGGCCGGCCGGAACGCCTCGATGGTCCGCCCGGCTCGGCACGCGCAGGCAGCCGGTCGCTGTCCACGGTCCGTCCGCTCCCCGGTCCCGGCCCCCGCTACGAGCCCCGGCGCACCCGTGCGGCTTTGCGGGCCTCGGCCAGCTTGCGGGCCTCGCCTCCGCGGCGGGACCCGCCACCGGCGCGCCCGGAATCGCCCCGGGCCGTGCCCATGCCGCGGAACGGGGCGTGGCCGCCGACGGGACGCGCCGCGGCTGGACCGCCGTCGAGAGGAAGGCCGGACGGGACGCGGGCACCGGTGATCCGGCTCAGTTCCGCCTCACCCGAGCGCACCTTGGCGATCTTCGGCGTAATGCCGGCGTCGGCCATCAGCCGGCTCATGTCGCGGCGCTGGTTCGAGAGGACCAGGGTGACGACGCTGCCGGATTCACCGGCACGGGCGGTGCGCCCGGCACGGTGCAGATAGTCCTTGTGGTCGCTGGGCGGATCGACGTTGACCACCAGGTCGAGGTCGTCCACGTGCAGGCCCCGGGCAGCGACATTGGTGGCCACCAGTGCGGTGACCTGACCGTTCTTGAACTGTGCGAGGGTGCGCGTGCGCTGGGGCTGGGACTTGCCGCTGTGCAGCGCGGCGGCGCGGACACCGCTGGCCCGCAGGTGCTTGGTCAACTGGTCGACCGCGTGCTTGGTGTCCAGGAACAGGAGCACCCGTCCGTCCCGGGCCGCGATCTCGGTCGTGACGGCGTACCGGTCGGCGCCATGGACGGTCAGTACATGGTGTTCCATCGTCGTGACCGCCCCTGCCGACGGGTCGACCGAGTGGACCGCCGGGTCGTGGAGGTAGCGGCCGACCAGGAGGTCGACGTCGCGGTCCAAGGTGGCCGAGAACAGCATCCGCTGGCCGTCGGGGTGCACTTGGTCGAGCAGTTCGGTGACCTGGGGCAGGAAGCCCATGTCACACATCTGGTCGGCCTCGTCCAGGACGGTGATGCGCACCCGGTCCAGGCGACAGTCCTTGCGCTCGATGAGGTCGTGCAGGCGTCCGGGCGTCGCAACAACGACCTCGGCCCCGGCCCGCAGTTCGCCGGCCTGCCTGCCGATCGACATGCCGCCGACCACCGTGACCATCCGCAGCTTCAGCTCCCGGGCGTACGGCGTGAGCGCCTCGCCGACCTGCTGGGCCAGCTCCCGGGTCGGTACGAGGATCAGCCCGAGCGGCCGTTTCGGCTCCGCGCGTCGGCCTGCGATCCGCGTGAGCAGCGCCAGACCGAAAGCGAGGGTCTTGCCCGATCCGGTGCGGCCCCGGCCCAGGACGTCCCGGCCCGCGAGGGAATTGGGCAGCGTGGCCGCCTGGATCGGGAACGGGTGGTTCACGCCGAGGCCGGTGAGCGTCTTCAGCAGGGCGGGTGGAAGATCCAGGTCGGCGAACGACGCGGCCGCCGGCAGGGCCGGGGTGATCGTCTCCGACAGGGCGAACTCGTCCTGCGTGGTGTCCGTGCGAGCTGGGTACTTCATGACGAGCCTTCCTCGATGTGCGGCACGTATCGAGGAATTCCCGGCAGGCGGAGAAGCCGGCAAACCGCAAGAACGGGCAAATGGAGATGATGGGATCCGACCAACGGTAACAGCCCGGGCCCACCAGGAGCGCGCCACCTCGATCAGCCGTCGGCGGACCGGCGCGGCGTGGGGAACGACGACGGATCCGGGCCGTCGCGCCGGCCGGGCGAACTCGCGCGTCCCGGCCGCCTGCTCGACGCCGCCGCACAGGGCCTCGGCGCGTGGCGTGCGGTGCGCCCGGGATGACTGCTCCGCCGGTCGTCGCTGACGCCACCACCTAACGGGACACGCCGGTGCGCTGTTCCAGGGCGCGCAGGGCCTGCTCGGCCCATGTGATGTTCTCCTGCTCGAAGGCCCGGCCCCGCATGAGGGTGAGGTAGGGGCCGATGCGCTCGGCGTGGGCCAGGTGCTCCTGCTCCGTCCGCCCGTCGAGCAGGCGGTCACGGAGCCGGTCGTAGCGGGCGAGCTTGGCCCTGGCCGACTCCAGCCGCTCGGCGATGGCCGCGCGCACGGCGTCGGGGTCACCTTCGTCCATGGCATGCACCTTGACCATCAGCTCGTCGCGGATGGCCGTGGGCCTGGGCAGTTCGGCGGTGAAGTCCCGCAGGGCCTGGCGTCCGGCCTCTGTCAGGGAGAACAGCCGCTTGTTGGGGCGCCGTACCTGCTGGACGAGCCGGGCCTCGATCAGGCCGTCGGACTCCATGCGGTCGAGCTCCCGGTACAGCTGCTGTGGGGTCGCCATCCAGAAATTGGCCACCGAGGCGTCGAACCCCTTGGCCAGGTCGTACCCGGAGGCCTCGCCGTCCAGAAGTGCCGCGAGTACCGCATTGCGCAATGCCATGACGGCAGCCTAACATCCGCACCTAGTCAACTATTTGCCTATGAGAGGTGGCCGGGATGCATCCCTTCCGCAAGGCGGTCGAGGCCGAGGACCACGCTGCTATTGAGGCTCTGCTGGCCGAGAACGTCGTGTTCACCAGCCCTGTGGCGTTCAAGCCGTACCAGGGGAAGGCGATCACCGCATCGATCGTGCGCGGCGTCTCGCGCGTCTTCACCGACTTCCATTACGTACGCGAGATAGCGGGAGCGGACGGGCGCGACCACGCCCTCGTCTTCAAGGCGAAGGTCGGCGACCGGGAGATCAACGGCTGCGATTTCCTGCACTTCGACGAGGACGGCAAGATCGACGACTTCATGGTGATGGTTCGCCCCATGTCGGCCGCGCAGGCACTGGCGGCAGCCATGGGCGCCGAGTTCGAGCGGATCACCCGGGAGGCGACGGAGGCGACGGGCGCCTGACGGAGCGCGCCCATGCGCTCGCCGTCGGACCCCCACTCCTGCCCCGGGGTCCGGCTCGGCCCCACCGTTCTTCGCCGACGCCCAGGTCGGCTCGGGGCATGGGAGACGTGCCTCGCCGAGACGGCCCGCGAGGCGGGTGCCGGTTGGGCCGACCTTGCGGGCCCCCTCGGCGTCGCCGGCCGCCCGGCGGCCGAACGCCGCTATCTGCGTCTGCGCCCCGGAGCCGACGGCACCACGGGCGAACAGCGGGGCAAAGCCACCCGGGACCGCCGCGCGGGCGACCGGACCATCACCGCGTGGGCCCGTACCAACACGGCCGACCTGCGCACGCTCGCCGGGCAGATCACCGCCATGACCGATCTTCCCGCTGCTGCCCGCACCTGCCTAGGACACCTCCGCCAGGACAGCACGACCCGGCGCCAGGACACCTGACGCACACCGGCACCTCGCGAGTGGGCCGCCCGCGTCAGCCGGTGGCGGGCGAGGTGCCCAGGAAGCCGGACAGGGCGTCCAGCAGCCGGTCGACGTCCTCGGCGCTGTTGTAGGGGGCCAGGCCGATCCGCAGTCCGCCCTCGTCGCCCAGTCCGAGCCTGCGGGATGCCTCCAGCGCGTAGAACGAGCCGGCCGGAGCATCGACACCGTGCTCCGCCAGGTATCGCGAGGCGGCGGTGGCGCTTCGGTCCGCCAGGGTGAGCATCAGGGTCGGCGTGCGGTGGGCGGCCCGGGAGTGCACGGTGACACCGCCGAGGGCGGCCAGTCCTTGCTCGATACGGGCCCGCAGGGCGTCCTCGTGGGTCTCGATCGCCTCGAAGGCGGCGAGGAGCCGTTCCCGGCGGGTGCCGTCGGTGCTGGGGGCCAGTCCAGCGAGGAAGTCCACCGCCGCGCGGGTACCGGCGAGCAACTCGTAGGGCAACGTGCCCAGTTCGAAGCGCTCGGGAACCGCGTCGGTGGAGGGCAGGAGCTTGTCCGGCCGCAGCGTCTCCAGCAGCTCGGGGCGGCTCGCCAGCACGCCGAGGTGCGGGCCGAGGAATTTGTACGGCGAGCAGACCAGGAAGTCCGCGCCGAGGCCGGGCAGGTCGACGGCGGCGTGCGAGGCGTAGTGCACCGCGTCCACATGCAACAGCGCTCCGGCCCGGTGTACGAGGTCGGCGACAGCCGGGATGTCGGGGCGGGTGCCGATCAGATTGGACGCTGCGGTGACGGCGACCAAGCGGGTGCGCGCGGAGAGCGCCGGTGCGATGTCGTCGGCCGTCAACTCACCGGTGGCCGGGTCGAAGTCTGCCCAGCGGACGGTGGCGCCCACAGTCTCGGCCGCCTGGATCCAGGGGCGGATATTGGAGTCGTGGTCGAGCCGGCTGACGACCACCTCGTCGCCGGGGCCCCAGTTCTTGGCGAGGGTGCGCGACAGGTCGTAGGCGAGCTGGGTGGAGCTGCGGCCGAAGACGATGCCCCGCGGATCGGCGCCCAGCAGGTCGGCCAGCGCGCGGCGGGCGCCGGTCACGACAGCCTCCGCGTTGCGCTCGCCCTCGGTGGTGACGCCCCGGTTGGCCAGCGGGTTGGCCAGTGCGTCCGCGATGGCGTCGATCACCGGTTGCGGCGTCTGGGTGCCGCCGGGGGCGTCGAAGCGGGCGGAGCCCGACTTCAGGGCGGGGAACTGGGCGCGGACGGCGTCGACATCGAAGGTCATGCGGACTCCTCTGGGCGAGATGACGAGGTGGGCGCCACGGTACGGGGAGCGGAAGCACGGCTGCCGGTGGGGGGAGCCCTGCTCTGCACGGGAGTGCTGCATGGTGGTGCGGCGGGTTCGCGCCTGTCCCCCGCCGGCCGGCCGCGTCGTGTCGTCCGTCGCGCGGACAGGGGGAAGGGTGCCCCCTATCACGCGTGCCCCGTCCATTTTCGGTCAGGAAGTGGCCCGCAGATGGTCGACGCCCGAGCGCACCGCCCATACGAACACGATAAGCGCGACGGCGCCCACCGTGACGGAGTCGTACGGCGCCGGCAAGCGCCCGGAACCGCCGAAGGTGCCGAGCCAGGACAGCAGGGTCAGCACGGCCAGATGGCAGACCAGCCAGAGTGGCCGACCACCTGAAGCCGCCCCTCGACGTGGCTCTCGCCAAGACAGTCCGATCGCTGCCGGACGGCCCCGATCTTGCCTTCGAGGCCAAGATGGACGGCCACCGGATGCTCATCTTCCGCGCGGCCGACACCGTTCACTGTCAGTCCCGCTCTGGGCGGATCGTCACCGCGGCTTTCCCCGACCTCGCCGTGGCCGCGACGGACCTGGCACCGTGGTCTGTTCTCGACGGGGAAGCTGCGATTGTTGTCGACGGAACAACCGACTTCGGGGCCGTAGTCCCGTGCGGCAAGCGGTGTCGCCCGAGCCCGCGAGCTCGCCCGCAGGCACCCCGCCTCGTATGTCGCGTGGGACGTCCTGGAGCGATGACAGATTCAGCCGTCACCAGGAGACATACCTGGTCCGTACTGTCCTTGGGGGCGTGAGCTCGATGCCCGCGATGTCCCTTGTTGTAGCTGGTCAGGACCGGCGTGGCGGTGCCGACTTCTTGCGCCGACTGTCGGCCGACAGGGCCCGGGCCCCTGCTTCACTTGCGGTGCAGTGAGTTGAGCCGCGTCCCGCGCGAACTCACACCTGCATCACCCGTTACGGATCTCATGGCATAGATCGTTTAGGCTCTGGTCAGTCTCGGGGTGTACTTAAGTCGTCAACTTCCGGCTCAAAAGGTGCAGTTCAAGACAGTGGGCGTCAATTCCGATCGCCCTTTCGCAGGGGCGGGGGCCTGCGGATCGTCTCAAGAGATGACACAGTGCCGCAATTCACATTCAACCTCCCCTTCAAGGCACCCGTCAGCGAGCACCTCGGGTATGCCCGTGAGCGACACCTGCGCTGGGTATGGGAGATGGGGCTGGTGTGCAGCCAGGCCGGGTTCGAGGAATATCAGTCCTGGGACCTTCCCCAGGCGGCGGCGCGAACCTACCCCCACGCTTCGGCCGACGACATGGTCATCCTCATGAACTGGGCGCCGCCACCTGCCGATGAGGTCCTTCAGGGGTCTGGTTGACGGTGCCGCAGATCGATGTGAGAGATTGTCACTCCTCTTGTGAAGAACCGATTGACGGATCGGTGGCGAGAGGGGTGGCGGATGGCAGATGCGGGGTCGAAAGGTCATGTCAAACCGCTGCTCCGGCAGCTGTGTTGGGCGTATGCGGCGCCATAGCAGGCGTCCGAGGAGGCGAAGATCCGGTGATAGCATCCCGGCATCTGTGATCTTGATCCATTTGACGCAGATGCTGATTTGTGATCGGCGGCAGTCTCTCCGTGTAACAGCAGGTGAACCGTGCCGATCAGCTGTGTTGCGGGTCCTCGCGAGGTGTATCCGCAGCCGTCCGCATGCCATGCGCCGGGAAAGGTTTCCATGAATCGAGACGCACTTGTGTGGTGCTTGGTTGCGGTGGCGGCGATAGCCGTTGTCGCGGTCGTGGCACTCGTCGCCCGCAACAGAGCGCTGGGGGCGAAGAAGCAGCATACCGAGGCCGAACTGAGGCGCCAGCTACTCACGACAGACAGCCACCTGCACTCGTCGCGCGCCGAGCTGCAGAGGTTCCGGAACGAGCAGGACGCCACGCTCCGCGAAGCCAAGGAAGCGGCGGAGGAGAACACCAAGGCCGTCCTCAAGGGTGCCGCCAGCTTCCTGCAGAGCCTCGCGGCCGAGCAGACGACACTTCTGGACGGCATCCAGCGCAAGTACGGCGGAAACGCCGTCCTCAGCGACCTGTTGGACGTCAACCACGCCAACGCCCAGATGGCGCGCAAGGCTCAGGGCATCGCCGTCATGTGCGGTGCGCCGCTCGGCCGTCGCAACAGGCCCGCCAGCGTCTACGACGTGGTGCGCAGTGCCCAGGGCCAGATCCGCAACTTCCACCGGGTCGCCATCATGCAGCAGCCCGGTCTCGCCCTGAAGGCGTCCGCGGTCGCGCCCGTCGCCCTCGCCGTGGCGGAGCTGCTTGACAACGCTGCCAGCTTCTCGCAGCACGACGCGCCGATCGAGGTGACGTTCCAGCGCGTCCAGAACAACCTGTGCATCATCATCGATGACGCCGGTGTCAGCATGAACGACGAAGAGCGGCAGCGGGCGACCGCGCTGCTCTCCGGAGAAGCCGCCCCCCGTCTGTCGCAGCTCGGGACTCAGCCGAAGTTCGGCTTCCCGGTCGTCGGCCTGATCGCGCGTCAGCACGGTTTCAAGGTGGACGTCACCGGAGTCTCCCGATACGGCGGCGTCAGGGCCGTCGTCCTCTTGCCCGAGGAGCTGTGGACCATGGAGGAGATACCGCCCGCCCAGGAGGCTCCGGTCAGCAATATCCGGCGCGCCACCGAGAGCCGGCCCCAGAGCGCGACGTCGCGCACGATGCACGGTCTGCCCAAGCGCGGCGCACGCCAGGCGCCCATCGCGAGCGTCCCCGATCCCGACACCACCTCGCCGGCGCCGCGGACCCCGGGGGAGACAGGCCGCGCTTCCGGGCGCAGCCTGGGGGCCTTCCAGCGCGGCACGCTCTCCGGCCGCAACCTTGACGCCACCTCGCTCGAAGGGTCCGAAGACGCATGACCGCAGACCTGTCGTGGATGCTCGAGGACATCGTGCACAACGTGCCCCGTGCACGGCACGCAGTCCTGCTGTCCGCGGACGGCCTTCCTCGCGGCGCGACGGAAGGCCTGGCCGAGAAGGATGTGCGCACCATCTCCGCCGCCATGGCCGGGATGCAGTCGCTCAGCCGGGCGACGGCCCACTTCGCCGGACCGGAGGAGGACCGGCAGTGGAACCAGACCATCATCGAGTTCTCGCATGGCTGGAGCTTCCTGATCGGGGCAGGGCAGGGCGCCTACCTCGCCGCCGCAGCCGCGCCCGATGTGGACATGCAGCAGATCTCCTTCCGCATGCACCGCCTTGTCGCCCGGCTGGGCAACAACCTCACCTCGCCGCCGAGGGTGAGCGCCGAGGACGCCGGAGGTGCGCGGGGGAGCGCCCCCCGGCAGCAGAGCTCCGGTGACGCGGGATTCGTCCTGGGCGAGCTCGACCAGGTGATGTCCGAGGTCAAGGGTGCCCGCCACGCGGTGCTGCTGGGATCGGACGGCCTTCCCCGCGGGGCGACCAACGGGATGAGCCGCGACCTCGCGGACACGATCTCCGCGGCCATGACGGGCATCCATGCCTACAGCCGGGTCACCTCCCAGTTCGCGGGGGTCCTCGAGGACGCGGAATGGCGTCAGACGGTCATCGAGTTCCAGCACGGCTGGATCTTCCTGATGGCGGCCGGCCCCGGTGCCTTCCTGGCCGCTGCCGCCGAACACGACTGCGACATAGAGGAGTTCACCACGCGTCTGCACGAGGTGGTTCCCAGACTGACCGCGGCGGCGACACCGGGGAAGGGGACAGGCCATGCCTGACGGGCCCGAACAGGATGAAGAGCTGGAACTGACGTCTCCGTTAGTCCCCCTTTTCGTGATCACGAACGGACGAGCGCTGCCCCCGGACCACGAGTACGAGCACACGACGCTCGTGACGGCGGCGGCAGAGGACGGACCGGTCGCGGCGCGCACGCTGTCCCCGGAAGCGGGGCAGGTCATGGACCTGGTCGCGAACGGCTTCCTGTCCGTGGCCGAGGTGGCAGGGCGCACGCACCTGCCCCTGGGCATCGTCCGCATCCTGCTGGCGCAGTTGGAGGAGGACAGACTCATCCTCGTGAGGAGACCGATACCGCGCGCCGAACGTGTCGACAGAGAACTGGTCAGCGCCGTGCTCGAGGGCCTGAAGAATCGATTCGGAGCGTAACGCGTGTACCTGGATCCAGATGTCTCCCACGCGGTGAAGATCCTCATAGTGGGGCACTTCGGGGTCGGCAAGACCACCTGCATCGGCAGTCTCTCCGAGATCGAGCCCCTACGGACCGAGGAAGAGATCACCGAGGCCAGCGTGGGCTTCGATGACCTGTCGGGCACACCCGACAAGAAGACCACCACCGTCGCCATGGACTTCGGCCGGCTCACCCTCAGCGACACCCTGGTGCTCTACCTCTTCGGAACGCCCGGCCAGGAGCGCTTCAAGGAGATGTGGGAGGAGCTCTCCCGGGGCGCCCTGGGCGCGCTGGTCCTAGTCGACCCGGAGCGACTGCACGAGTCCTTCCCCGTCCTGGACCTCGTCGAACGTTTCGGCCTGACGTACGCCATCGCCGTGAACCACTTCGAGGGCACCACGGACTACCCGCTCGACGAGGTGCGCGAGGCCCTGAACCTCACCGCCGAGACCCCTGTCGTGGAGTGCGACGTACGGGACGAGAACTCCTCGGCGCAGGCCCTCATCACCCTCGTGAAACACCTCATGTCCCAACTCGGCTAGGAGCGCAGGAATGCAACAGCCACTTGAACCGCAGGAGATACCCCCCGGCTGCCCCGCGCAGGGGAACGTCCAGATGTACGGCCCCTTGTTCGGAGCCGACCCCGACAGCCACTACGCACAGCTGCGTTCGTTCGGTCTCAGTGCGCCCGTGGACATCGCCCCCGACGTCCAGGCCGAGCTCGTCACCAGCTACGACGCTGCTCTGTACGTCCTGCAGAACCCCGCCTCCTTCGTGCGCGACTCCCGCCGCTGGAACGCCCTCAACGAAGGGCGCGTCCCGGCCGACAGCCCGGCACTGCCCATGATGGGTTACCGCCCCAACGCGCTCTTCAGTGACGGTGCGGCACATGCCCGACTGCGTCAGGCCGTTACCGACAGTCTCGCCACGGTCAACGAGCACCAGCTCATCAGGCAGGCACAGCAGTCCGCCAACTACCTGATCGGCCAGTTCAGTACCGACATCCGCGGCCAGGCGGAGCTGATGGCCGAGTACGCCCAGCCGCTGCCTCTGCTGGTCTTCAGCGACTTGTTCGGCTGCCCGCCCGAGATCGGCGACCGCGTGATCGCCGGGATCAGTGGCATCTTCGAGGGCACACCCGGGGCCGACGAGGTGCTCGGCGGGGCGCTCACCGAGCTGATCGCCCTCAAGCGGCGGCGCCCGGCAGCCGACCTGACGACGCGTCTGATGGAGCACCCGGCCCAGCTGAGCGACGAGGAGGTGCTGCACCAGCTGGTCACCCTGCTCTCCGGTGGCACCGCGCCGCTGGCCGCGGCCATCGGCACCAGTAGCGCCCTGTACCTCGGGGAGGACTGGCAGGTCGGCCTCCCGGTCGAGGACGCGGTCTCCCAGACCCTCTGGAACTACGCGCCGATCGCCAACTACGCGGCCCACTATCCGACTCACGACGTCGAGCTCGGCGGCAGGGTGATCCGGGCCAACGACCCGGTCCTGATCTCATTCGCCGCGGCCAACACCGACCCGAAGCTGACCGAACACCGCGAACAGCTCAGCGCCAAGGCGCACTTGGCGTTCGGAGCGGGCCCGCACGCCTGCCCCGCCAAGGACCCGGCTTTCATGATCGCCGTGACTGCCGTCGAAGCACTGCTCAACCGGCTTCCCGACGTCGAGATGCGTGTCCCGTTCAAGGCGCTCACCTGGGCGCCGAGCCCGTGGAGCCGCTCGCTGGTCACCCTCCCGATCCGCTTCACCCCGAGGGCTGTTTCCCGGGCAGCCGAGTCGGCCGGATCGAACGCGGGCCAGATGCCCCAGCAGCAGACAGCCGCCTCCTCGCCCTCCACCGCCGGACCCTCGCCCTCCACCGCCGGACCCTCGCGCACGAACGCCGGTGTCGCGCCGCAGCCCAAGGGCGGCCTGTTCAGCCGCTTCCTGGCGTGGAGCAGGGGCGAGTGAGGCAAGTGTGATTTTAGTAACCTCCTGAACACTCAGTGGTAGTGGATGCTTTAACGATCATGTGGGTATGCATGGCGGCTGGTTCTCAGAAAGGAGCCGCCATCATGGTGGTTGCCACAACTCCGTCGTACGACCGCCGGGCGTCCGCCTCCCTCTTCTCCCGTCTGCGGACGGCCAGAGGGCAGGCCGACCCCTTCCCGATATACGCCGAACTCCTCTCGCGGGGCGAGGTGGTGCCCGCCCCCTGGGGCGGCTCCGTAGTGACGGGCTTCGCCGCCTGCGACCAGGTTCTGCGCAGCCGTCAATGGCTGGAGCCCGACAGGAAATGGCGGGAGCGTCAGGGGTCCGGGACACGCTGGAACGCGCCCTCCTCACGCGAGATGAGCAACACGCTCGCCGCGCTCAACCCCCCGGACCACGCCAAGGTGCGACGGGCGGCGGGCACCTTCGACCGAGCCACTGTCGAGCGCATCGGCCGCAATGTGAACCGGACCGCGGATCAGCTCCTCGACTCCTTCACGGAGCGAATACGCACCGGCGAGGCGGACTTCTCGGAGCTTGTCTGCGAGGAGCTGCCGGTGGCCACCATAGGTGACTGGCTTGGGCTGCCGCAGGCCGACTGGCCCAGGCTCCGGCAGTTGACACACGATCAGGTCTTCACCCAGGAGCTGCTGCCGTCGGCCAGCCAACTGGCATTGTCCGACGCGGCCACGGCCGAACTCCGCACCTATTTCATGGACCTGGTGCGTGATCGGCGCTCCCACCCCGGTGATGACCCCGTCACCCGGTGGATCCAGACGTGGGACGCGATCGAGCCCGACCAGGACAAGGCCGACGAGGCGGTCTACTTCCTGGTGTTGTTCGTCCTGCTGGCCGCCCTGGAAACCACCGCGACCCTCCTCTCGACGATGACACTCCGGCTCGTCGAAAGCCCGGAACGCTGGGACATGATCGCCGACAACCCGGGCCTCGTACCCGGGTTCGTGGAGGAGACGCTCCGCTACGACCCGCCCACCCACGTGATCAGCAGGGTCGCCTCGCAGGACTCCGTGCTGGGAGGCATCGAGATCCGCCGCGACGAGATGGTCCACCTCATGGTCGGAGCGGCGCACCGAGACCCGGCCAGACACAGCGACCCGGACCGGTTCGACCCCGCACGCACGCCCGGCCACCTCGCATTCAGTGGCGGCATCCACTACTGCCTCGGCGCGCCGCTGGCCCGCCTCGAAGCCCAGACCCTTCTCCGCCAACTGATCCGGCGCCTTCCCCGCCTCACCCTCGTACGCCCCCCGTCGATGGCGCCCCGTGTGGCGTTCCGGCGCCTGCTGAACCTGGACGTAGCCCTCGCATGACCGAATCGACCCCCACCCCCGCACACGCCCGGACGGCTTTCAAGGCGATACGTGCCGAGCAGGACGGCCCCGTACTGCATGTCCGCCTCAACCCCTGGGGGCAGGACGACACGTTGGACGCCGCAGTCCTCGACGACCTCGCCACCCTGCTCGACGACCTCCACGAGAGACCCGACGTCCGGATCCTGACGCTGTCGTCACTGGGTACGGACTTCTGCCTGGGTGCCGACCGCAACGAGTACCAGGAGGCACTGGCCGCCGATCCGTCCGGAGTGGCCCTGCGGCGCATCGTCGACAAGGCGCACCGCCTGTGCCAGGCCCTGGAGAACACTCACGCGGTCACCATCGCCCGGTTGCACGGGCGGGTCATCGGCGCGGGTCTCGCCCTCGCCTCCTTCTGCGATCTGCGCGCCGGTGCCGACACCAGCCGCTTTCGCATGCCGGAGGTCGGCATAGGGCTACCGCCGGCGTGGGGCGGGGCGATGGGACGCCTGGTCTCCGAGGCCGGCACCTCCAGGATTCGCGAGCTCATGCTCACCTGCGACGTCTTCGACGCCGACACGGCCCACCGTATCGGTCTGCTCCACCGGACCGCCCCACTCGACCAGCTGGACAAGGTGATCGATTCCTGGACCAGGCCCCTCGTCCGACGCTCGCCCGAAGCACTCGTCCTGACCAAACGGATGCTGGCCGGCTATGCACGGGCGGACAGGACGGCAGACGTCTCCCTGCTCGACTCCCATCTCCTGGCAGCCACTCTCCACCAGCACGCGAGGGGCTGATCCTCCCAGACTGATGCGAGCGTCCGGCCCGCCACGGGCCGTCGAGGCATGGGGACGGCCGGGTGCCTCGGCGCGTGTGGCGGGCACAGTGCGCGCGGCGAGGTACCTGACCACTCACGATCGGGTCGGGCACCTCGCGCTGCGCTCGCAGCCCCAGCGGATAGTACTCCAGCTGGACTTCGGGGTATGTCCTGGTCAACGGCTTGAGCGTGGGGATTGTAGCGGGATGGTGCCGGGTGCGGGTCGCCCGGCCTGCCCCGTGAACGAGTGACCTCGCCGTGTGTAGTGACAGCGGCGGGCCCGGGCCTGGTGCCGGCGGCGCCATCTCGACCAGTTCATCGCGTGGTTGCCCTGTCGAGCGCGGCGCCCTCTGCTTGCTGTTCGGCCTGCTCCACCACGCCCGTCAGCTGATGGAGTATGGCCTCGTGGGACCGGCCGACCTGCGTTCCTCGCAGGGCCCCGGGAGGCGGCCCCGGTTCCTGGACGGGCTGCCCCGTCAGCAGTGCCTGCACCACGGTGGGCAGTCGGTATTCGGCGAAGTGCAGGACCTCTTGCGTCCTCGGTGTCGGCGGCGCGGGCGCGCTGAGCTGCCGGACCGCCAGGGCATGAGTGAGGCCCGGCACCGCGTCGCGGTGCCGGGCCTCACTTGTATGAACGCGTATCAGAAGAAGAGTCCGCAGCGCAGCAGGACGTTCGCGTAGGGCCGCGCCTCCCCCGCGCGTACGACCAACCGCGCCCCCGCCGACAGCGCCTTGAGCTCGTCGTGCGGAACCAGCCGCAGATCCGGCAGGCATCCTGCCAGCAGCCGGGCGGCCGCCGGATTCGCCTCCTGCACCTCGCGCGCGGCCGTGGCACCCTCGACCACCAGCTCGTCCAACAGCCCTTCGAGTACATCGGCGAACGAAGGTATTCCGGCACGGAAGGCCAGATCGACGACCCGCGGACCGGCCGGGACGGGCATGCCCGCGTCGCAGACGAGGACCCCGTCGCCATGGCCCAGCTCCGCCAGCGCCCCGGCCAGATGACGGTTGAGGATTCCGGCCTTCTTCACAGCGCGGAAACCTCCTCGGCGGTCGGGAAGGACGCCTGCGCGCCTTCCCTGGTGACAGCTGCGGCGCCCACCCGCACGGCGAAGGCGGCAGCCGTCGCGAGGCCCTCGCCCACGCTGAGCCGCCAGGCAAGGGCGGCGGTGAAGGCGTCACCGGCACCGGTGGTGTCCACGGCGTCCACCCGGATGCTCGGGATCCGTACCACGGCGTCCGTACGGCCGTCGGCGACCAGCGCGCCGTCGGCGACCAGCGTGATCACCACCGACTGCGGGCCGAGGGCGAGGAGTGCCCGAGCCCAGTCCTCGGGGCCGGGCCCCGCGGAAGCGCCGAGCACGAACCGGGCCTCGTGCTCGTTGACGACCAGCGGGTCGCAGGCGGCGAGTACATCGTCGGGCAGCGGCGCGGGCGGCGACGGGTTCAGAACGAACCGGGCACCGGGCGGCCGGGTTCGTACTGCGGTCGAAGTCCGCGGGCTGGGAAGCGACCACCTTGATCCCCGGGTACGCCTTGATTCCCTCGGTGAAGCCCTGGCCGCGCTCGCGGCTGGCGGAGGTGCCCGCAGTGCCCTGCAGGACGACGATGTCGCCCTTGCCGCCGAGCTTCTCGGCCAGCGCCTTCGCGGCGAGCCTGCCGCCCGCGACGTTGTCGGAGGCGACGAGCGTCGCGGTGTCCGCCTTGTTGACGCCGCGGTCGGCGGCGATCACCGGGATGTCGGCCTTGTTGGCGGCCCGCACCGCGGGTCCCGCCGCATCCGAGTCCACCGGATTGACAATGATCGACTTCACGCCCTCGCCGGTGAAGTTCTGGAGCTGGTTGGCCTGCTGCGACGCGTCGTTCTGCGCGTCCGTCACCGTGAGGTCGATGCCCGCGTGCTTGGCCTCCGCCTGCGCGCCTGCCTTCATCTGCACGAAGAAGGGGTTGTTGAGCGTCGAGAGCGACATGCCGACCTTGGTCGTCGTACCGGAGGAGCCGGGGTTGAAGAAGGACACGGCCGCGACCACGGCCGCCACGCACACCGCGGCGATCACGAGTTTCGCCGCTCCCTTGCCCCCTGAACCGGATGCACCGGATGCACCGGAGGCTGCCGACGTCGGGGACCCGCCGCCGGCACGCCGACGCACCGTGTCCAGCAGAACCGCCAGCGCGATGACCACACCGATGACGACCTGCTGCCAGAAGGCCGAGACGGACAGCAGGTTGAGGCCGTTGCGGAGCACGGCGAGTATCAGCGCGCCGATCAGCGTCCCGGACGCCTTGCCGACGCCACCCGCGAGGCTGGCGCCGCCGATGACGACCGCGGCGATCGCGTCCAGTTCGTACCCCTGCGCGGCCTGCGGCTGCGCGGAGACCAGGCGGGAGGCGAGGACGATGCCCGCGACGGCGCGAAGAGGCCGGACAGTGCGTAGTGACGAGCTTCTGCCGCTTGACGCGGAGACCCGATAGCCTGGCCGCTTCCTCGTTGCCGCCGATCGCGTACATCGAGCGGCCGATGTACGTGCGCCCGAGGACGAGTGCCGTGACCAGTCCCATCGCGACCATCACGAGGACCGGGACGGGCAGCCATCCGCCGAGCGTGTCGCCGAGCACCGAGACGGAGTCGGGGAAGGCGATCGGGCTGCCCTGAGAGATGACGAGGGACAGGCCACGGCCGATCGAGAGCATCGCCAGCGTGGCGATGAACGGCGGGAGTTTCCCGTACGAGACGAGGGCGCCGTTGACGAGGCCGCAGGCGATGCCGGTGGCCACCGCGAGGATCACCGCGATCCACACGGGCACGCCCTGGGACGTTGCCATCCAGGCGAGTACGGTCGCCGAGAGCGCGGCCACCGAGCCGACGGACAGGTCGATGCCCGCCGAGACGATGACGAAGGTGACGCCGAACGCGAGGATCGCAGTCACGGAGGCCTGCACACCCACGTTGAGCAGGTTCTGAGTGGTCAGGAAGTCGCCGGAGAGCAGCGACATCGCCACCACCAGGACCACCAGGGCGCTCAGTGCACCGTTGTCGAGCAGGATGCGGCGGAGCGCCGAGGCACCACGCGCGCCCGTATTGCTCTTGAGCGTGTCAGTGGCCACAGGAGCCCTCCACTTTATCGTTCACATCTGGGGTGGTTGTCACGGACGGGGCGCTGACGGCGAGCGCCATCACCGCGTCCTGGGTCGCTTCGTGCGCGGGAAGTTCGCCGGCGATCCGGCCCTGCGCCATGACGAGCACGCGGTCGCTCATGCCGAGGACCTCGGGCAGGTCGCTGGAGATCATCAGGACCGCGTGGCCGGAGGCCGTCAGTTCGTTGATGAGCTGGTAGATCTCGACCTTCGCGCCGACGTCGATGCCGCGGGTCGGCTCGTCGAGGATCAGCACCCTGGTGTCGGCGAGCAGCCACTTCCCGATGACGACCTTCTGCTGGTTGCCGCCGGAGAGAGTGCGGACATGCTGGCCGAGGCCCGCCATCCGTACGCCCAGCTGCTCGGCGATCCGGGCGGCGGCCGTGCGCTGCCCCTTGAGGTCCACGAGACCGCCGCGGCTGGCCGAACGCAGCGTGACCAGGCCGAGGTTCTCCTGCACCGAGGCGTCGAGCACCAGTCCCTGGCCCTTGCGGTCCTCGGGTACGCGTCCGATCCCGGCGCCCATGGCGGCGTTCACGTCACCCCTGCCCAGGCGCTGCAGCTGCACGGCGACGCCGCGTACGGGGGTGCGGCGCTCCTCGTCACCGAGCTGCGGGAGCGGTTGCGCGGCATCGAGCACGCGGACTCCCCTGTGGCCGACCTGCACGCGTGGATGTCCGCGCCGCTCGACTGCGGCGCCCCGATCGGCCGCGACCCGAAGCAGGCCCGCGCCGTCCGCATGCGGGCCGCCGCGCGCCTCGCAGGTGGTCCTCATCCGCCGCGCAGGCCGGCAGCCGGATGACTGCTGTGCGCGGTCCAGGCGCCCCTCACGGCGGGCACCGCCTCACCCCGTGCATCCGGGAGGGCGAAACTCGCCCGCCCCACTCGTCAAGCGTCGCAACACCGGGCGTGTTACCGGCCGTGGTCGCCGGAAGCCTCGGTGGCGCCACCTCCGATGCCCAAGTCAGCGGATTCCGGCGACAGGTGAACCGGGGCCAGGCGCGGAACGCGGCCGTCGGTGTGAGCCATACCGCCAGCCGCTGCCTGGACCCCGCGGCCCCCTCGGGAGAATGCCGTGCAACCTTGCCGCAACGTTGCTGGGAGTTGACTGAGTTCACCGCACCGGCGCCGGACAGCGAAAGGCCGACACGTGACACCTTCGGACGCACCACTCGTGGAACTCACGCCCGCAGCCGCCGATCTGGTGCGGCAGCTACGGGAGACCCATGGACCGCTGATGTTCCACCAGTCCGACGGCTGCTGCGACGGCAGTGCGCCCATGTGCTACCAGGACGGCGAATTCCGTACCGGAGACTCCGATGTGCTGCTGGCCTCGCTCGCCGCCGAAGGAGTCGCGGAGCGTGTTCCCTTCTGGATGTCGAAGAGTCAGTTCGAGGCGTGGGCGCACACCCGGCTGATCGTCGATGTGGTGGCGGGGCGGGGCAGCGGGTTCTCGCTGGAGGCTCCGGAGGGGGTGCGGTTCCTGATCCGTTCGCGGCTCGTCGGTGGCTGATCCGCGTGGGCGTGTGGCGGTCTCCGGGCCGTGGACAGGACAGGATCTCGGCGCCCCTGTCCTGGGGACGGCGCCGGGAGCCGTCGGTCCCACATCGCCTCAGACCGTTTCGCGCCCCGGCGGCTGTCGCCCCGGTTGATCGGATCGTGCGCCTCGCCGCCCCGGGTGATCTCTTGCCTGTCGGTACAGGCCTGGATCCGACGTGCTCCGGCCCCCTCTGTGCTCACCCGTGGAATCGGAACGTGCCACAGGCAGGCGGGAGCGCGTCAGGGCTGGAGGCTGCTGACAACATTCGCCGTGGCTGTCAGTCCCTCCTGGATCGTCGGCCCCATGCTCGTACCCGCAAGGAAGAATCCGAGCATCCCACAGACGATCGCATGCGAGGGTTTCAGTCCGCCGTTGCGGAGAAAGAGCACCGCAAGCATCAGCAGAAGCAGCACCAGTGAGATCGAAATGGCCATGGCCAACCTCCTACGCCGCGCCGGAATGCGGCATTCGGCCGCCAGTGTGGCGTAGCGGAGGGACCATCCGGCGGACTGGCATGTCCGCCATCCGGGTGTTGACTGGCTGTCACCACCTCGGGCCGTACGGCCCGTCAGATGCCGCCCCGGGCACCCCTGTCCTTCGCGCGGAGGAAGAGCTTCAGCCCCGCCAGGTCGTCCGTGTTGAGGTGGTCGACCCCGGCGGCCAGCAATTCGGACCAGACGGCGTCCCGTTCGGGGCCCGCCACGTCGGGCGTGGCCCAGAAGCGCACACGCCGGCCCTCGCGATGGGCGGCGGTGACGAGGGCGCGGAGCCTGTCCCGTTCGGCGGTGGGGAAGGCGCCCGCGCCCAGCCAGCTGAAGCTCTGGGTCCAGTTGCTGCTGATGAGCGGGATGAACGAGGCGGTTGCCGCGGTGCCGATGTCGTCCAGCCGGCCGTCGTAGAAAGCGAGGCGGGTGCGCTGCGCCTCCATGGGGACGCGGGCGGCCCGGTCGCCCGATATGACGGGGGTGACTGCGCCTGCGCGGACCCGGCCGTCGTGGTATGAGGTCAGCATCCGGCGGTAGCGCTGGAGCTGCCGGTCGAGTTCGAGGTAGGCGGCGGCGCCGTCCGTCTTGATGTCGATGAGCAGCTGTACGGGGTCGCGGTGGCCTGGGTACACGGCTCCGTGGTTGACCCTGACCCTGGCCAGCAGCGGGTCGAGGTAGAGCGAGGCGAGGGTGCGGGCGGGGTCGAGATCGGAGGCCTCATGGGCGACGAGGAGTTCCCCGTCCACGAGAAAAATGTCCGCTTCGATGCTGGTGAACCCGTGGGAGAGTGCGTCGTGGAGGGGGTGCGTATGCAGGTAGTCGTTGTGCGCGTGGGCCTGCCGGAGGGGGCGGGGGTGGTGGCGGGGGCGGGGGTGGTGGCGGGCGACTGCGGCGGGCTCCGCGGCCGCGGCCGACTGGAGGGGTATGACTGCGCCTGCGGCGACCGTGGCAAGAGCGGTGGTGACGACGCGGCGGCGGGTCGGGAACGCCATGGGTTCTCCCGGAATCAGGGTGCGGACCGGACGGGCGGACCCGACCGAGTATGGGTCCGGGGCACCTCTGTGGGGCAGGTACCTGCCAAGAGTTGATCGGGGCGTCGTCCGCCCGTCGACTGGTGTTCCCCGGCCGGGCCGGGTTCGCCCGGCACGGATTGGCGCCGCCGCGGTTCTGGTTGTCGCCGCTGGTGCAGCTCCACAGGTTCGGCTGCGCCTCGGTGCTGCCACCGGGAAGGGACGACCAGGAACCGCCCGCCGGGAACGACGAAGGGGCGGGGATGCCTGGCAGCCTCGCCCCATGTCCTTTGTTCGCGAGGCAGTTGCTCTACGGTGCGGGCAGCTCCATCAGCTCGGCGATGGCCTCACGGTGGCGCCCCGCCGTGCCGTACGCGATCGAGTCGGCCTTGGCCCGCTTCAGATACAGATGCGCGGGGTGCTCCCACGTCATGCCGATGCCTCCGTGCAGCTGGATGCACTCCTCCGCCGCACGGACCGCGACCCCGGAGCAGTACGCCTGCGCCACGGCCACCGCGAGCGGCGTGTCGGGGCTTTGGGACGCCAGGGCGTCCGCGGCGTTGCGCGCGGCGGCGCGGGCCGAGACGACCTGGAGCCAGAGCTGCGCCATCCGGTGCTTGAGCGCCTGGAACGAGCCGACGGGCCGGTTGAACTGCTGCCGTTCGCGGGTGTACCGGACCGTCTCGGTCAGGCACCATTCGGCGAGACCGAGCTGCTCGGAGGCGAGCAGTCCGGCACCGGCGAGCAGCCCCCGGCGTACGGCGGGGCGCGCGGCCTCCGCGTCCGCGAGGCGGGTGCCGGTGGCTGCGGTGAGGGTGACGGTGGCGAGCGGGCGGGTCAGATCGAGCGCGACGAGCGGCTCGACGGTGACGCCCGTGGCACCGGCCTCGACCGCGTACAGGCCGTCACTGGTCGGCACGAGCAGCAGATCGGCGGCGGCCGCGTCGGCGACCGCCGTGACGGTCCCGTCCAGGGTGCCGGTCACCGTCACGGTCCCGGCCGTTGCGGAGAACGGCACGGCGAGGACCGCGACCTTGCGGCCCGCCGCCAGCTCGCCGAGGAGTTCGCCGACCGGTCCGTCCTCCGTCCCCAGTGCAAGGAGCGTCTCGGTGGCGACGACCGCGCTGGTCAGATAGGGGGCGGGGGCGACGCTGCGGCCCAGCTCTTCCAGGACCACCGCAGCCTCGCGATGGCTTGCACCCTGACCGCCGAGCTTCTCCGGCACGAGCAGCCCCGCGGCGCCAATGTCCGCGCCGAGGGCCTTCCAGAGCTGCGGGTCGTACGGCGTGCCGGACTCGATACGGGCGATCACCGTCGGCGCGTCGGCCCGGTCTGCGAGCAACGACCGTACGGAGGCCCGCAGATCGTCCTCGGCCTCCGAGTACAGCAGAGCGGGTGCCAGGGTCTCTTCGGTCTGTGCTGTCATCGGGACAGGTCCTTCCAGGCGACGTCCTTGTCGTTGCGCGGCTCGGCGGGCAGTCCGAGGACGCGTTCGGCGACGATGTTCAGCAGTACCTCGCTCGTACCGCCCTCGATCGAGTTGCCCTTGGACCGCAGATAGCGGTAGCCCGCATCGCGTCCGGTGAAGTCGACCAGCTCAGGGCGGCGCATGGTCCAGTCGTCATACAACAGCCCCTCATCGCCGCGGAGTTCGACCTCCAGGCCGCTGATCTCCTGGTTGAGACGGGCAAAGGCGAGCTTCATGCCGGAGCCCTCGGGGCCCGGCTGTCCGGCGACGAGTTGCTGGCGCAGCCGCTCACCGGCGAGCCGGGCGACCTCGGCCTCGACCCAGAGGGTGAGCAGGCGCTGGTGGAGATCGTGGGTGCGCAGTTCGGGATGTTCGCGCCAGGTCCTGGCGACGGGGCCGATCATGCCGCCCTCGCGCGGGATGCGGGATCCACCGATCGAGACACGCTCGTTCATCAGGGTGGTCCGGGCGACCTTCCAGCCGTCGCCGACCGGTCCGAGCCGCCTGCTGTCGGGGATGCGTACGCCGGTGAGGAAGACCTCGTTGAACTCGGCCTCGCCGGTGATCTGACGCAGCGGCCGCACCTCGACGCCCGGGTCGGTCATGTCGCAGATGAAGTAGCTGATGCCACGGTGCTTGGGCAGGTCCGGGTCGGTGCGGGCGATGAGGATCGCCCAGCGGGCCACATGGGCGCTGGACGTCCAGACCTTCTGCCCGTCGACCACCCAGTCCTCGCCGTCCCGGACGGCGCGGGTGCCGAGCGCCGCCAGGTCGGACCCGGCGCCCGGCTCACTGAAGAGCTGGCACCACACCTCCTCGCCGACCCACAGGGGTCGCAGGAAGCGCTGCTTCTGCTCGTCGGTGCCGAAACCCAGGATGGTGGGGGCCGCCATGCCCAGGCCGATGCCGATGCGGCGCGGGTCGTTGTCGGGGGCTCCCGCGGCAGCGAGTTCGGCGTCGACGACGGGCTGCAGCGAGCGCGGTGCGTCGAGTCCACCGAGCCTGGCCGGGTAGTGGACCCAGGCGAGTCCGGCGTCGAAGCGGGCCTTCAGGAAGTCGGTCCGGTCGGTGGTGGCCGGGGGGTGGGCGGCGAGCAGTTCGCGGGTGAGGCGGCGGAGTTCGGCCGCGTCGACGGTCGTCATCGGACACCCCCCGGAAGGACGACGATCCGGCCGGTGCTCGTGCCGTCGGCGACACGCTGAACGGCGGCCGCCGCCCCGTCGAGTGCGACACGCTCACTGATCAGTGGCTTGATGACGCCCTGCGAAGCGAGCGCGGTGAGCTCCTCGTGGCAGGCGCGCACCGCGGCCGGGTCCTTGGTGCTGTACAGACCCCAGTGGAGTCCGACGATCGAGTAGTTCTTGACGAGGGCGTGGTTGAGCGCAGGGGTGGGAATGCCGCCGCTCGCGAATCCGACGACGATCACCCGGCCCTCGAAGGCGATGCACTTGACGGACTTGGCGTACGCGTCGCCGCCGACCGGGTCGTAGACGACATCGGCCCCGCGTCCGCCGGTGAACTCCTTGACCGCTGCGACCATGTCCTCGGTGCGCCGGTCGATGACCAGGTCGCAGCCGAGCTCATGCGCGGTCTTGGCCTTCTCGGGGCCGCCGACGACACCGATGACCCTGGCCCCGGCGGCCTTGCCGAGCTGGACGGCCGCACTGCCGACTCCGCCCGCCGCGGCGTGCACGAGAAGAGTCTCGCCCGCCTGGAGGTGCGCCCGGCGGTGCAGTCCGAACCAGCCCGTCTGATAGCCGATGTGCAGGGCAGCCGCCTCGGCGTCGTCCAGGGTCTCCGGGGCCGGCAGGAGCGCCGCCTCTTCCGCGACGACGTACTCGGCGAAGCCGCCGTTCGGCAGGGCGGGGGTGGCGAGCACCCGGCGCCCGTCCGGCGTCTCACCGCAGATCTCCACGCCCGGGGTGAACGGCAGCGGTGGCCGTACCTGGTACTGGCCGCGGCAGAGCAGGGCGTCGGGGAAGTTGATGTTCGCCGCGAGCACCTTGAGGAGCACCTGCCCGTCGCCGGGCATGGGCCGGTCCGTCTCTTCGAGCCGCATCACCTCGTTCGGCTCGCCGTTCCGGTGCACTCGCCATGCCTGCATGAGGGGCCTCCACAACACTGTCGGCATTACCACTGCTCCGGGGCATACTAAGCGGTCGCTTGCCTCTCTGGGAACAACCTGTCCCGGACCGTTTCGACCGGACCGGGACATGACTGCGCGCCCGGCACGCCCCGGAAGGTACGGGGATGCCGGGCGCGCGGCCGGAGCAGGGCCGGCCGGGGTCATGGGCCTCCGGGGCGGCCCCTACCGGTTCAGCCGACCACCAGCTCGGCGATCTGCGGTGCGGCGGACCCGGCGCGCCAGGCGAGACGTACCGCATCGGCCGTCAGGCCTGCCGGATTCACCCTGGTATACGGACCGTCGAGCGCACCGACGGTCCTCCAGGTCCCGTCGGTGCCCCGCAGCTGGATGTCGGCGAGGGCGTCCGAGCCGGCCGGCTGCAGGACGGTGACGGACCCGACGGAGCGCGCGGAGCCGAGCCCCAGCTCCAGCGCCTCACCGGACTCGGGCGCGCGCGCCGCCCGGTAGACGGTGCCGAGGTTGCCGTCGGCCGCCGAACGCAGGGCGGATCCGGCGGCGGCGGGCGGTCCGCCGGCCACCGCACCGTCCTCCGTCTCGATGGCGAACTCGCGTACGACGAGCCAGTTCGTCTGGCCCGCGGTCGCCCGCGCCCGCACATAGCGGACCTTCGTCCCGGCGGGCGCGGTCGCGGTGACGTCCGGCTTTCCGGAGAAGGCGGTGAGCTGCTGCCAGGTCTGCCCGTCGGCGGAGTACTCCAGCACCCCGTCGTGGAGGTAGTCGTCGGTGCTTCCCGGCTTGGCCATGGCCAAGGTGATGCCGCCGATCTCCCTTACGCGGCCCAGGTCGACGGTGACCTGATCACCGGCGGCGGGCGCACCGTCGCTCCAGAAGTACGTCGAGTCGTCGCCGTCGATCATCCGGGCGACGGTGTTGGTCTGGTACGTACCGAGGCTGGTGGATGCCGTGGGCCTGCCGCTCACACCGATGATCCGGTCGTGCTCGGCGGTGGCCTTGTCGAAGAATCCGTCCAGCACCCCGTTGCCGACGGTGACCGGCACCTTGCGGCCGTCAAGTCCCGTGTAGGTGAAAGACTTTGCCTCGGCCACGAGTGCGGGCAGCTGCTGGCGGAGCTCCCACGCCTGCGTACCCTTTCCGGCGCGGGCCGCCTCGACCATGCGCAGTGCCGTCCGGGTCGCGGTCGCCCAGGACTCGGTGGCGTCCAGCCAGGGGCCCGAGTCGTCGATGAAGCCGCGGTCCGGGAGACTGCTGCGCAGGCGGTCCGGGGCGTTGCCCAGGTCGCGGAGCACAGAGGTGAGCCGGTCCGCGTCGCCGGACTGCCAGTAGCGGGCGAACTCGCCCGCCAGGTCGGGTGCTTCCTGCTTGTTCAGGGCCGAGCTGTAGTTGATGTCGGCGAAGGCCCGCAGCGCCTTCTCGGTGCGGCCGTCGCCGCCCGCGTACTCCTTGAGCCCCCGCAGCCACGAGGCACGCTCGTCGTACGCGGCGTCGTTCCAGGAGTAGTCCGCGACCGTGTAGAGCGAAAGCTTGGAGGCGTACGGCTGGATCATCGGGTTGGCGGTGATCCCGGCCAGCTCGCCCGGCAGCCCCTTCTCGCGGCCGTTGAACGGGCCGAGCAGCAGCCGGTTGGTGACATAGTCGTTGACCGGGTAGTTGTCCCAGGTCAGGATCGGGTGGTTGAAAACCGTGCGGGCGGCCTTGGCCTGGGCGACGGTCATCGTCGGCGCGATGACGCCGACACCTGTCCACTCGACAAGGACATTGGGGTCGAGCTGCTCGGCGAGCGCCTTCTTGTAGGCCGTGGCCGAGACGTTGTAGTACTCGGTGGGCACCATCTGAAGCGGCTGGGCACCCGGGTGCGTGGCGATGAACTCCTTGTTCACCTTGTTCAGGAGATACGCCTGCGCGGCGCCCGCCGCACCACCACCGGTCCCCCATTTTGCCTTGTCCGCCGCACAGTTCCAGTCGGTGTAGCTGATGTCGTCGAGCGGGACCGCGAAGGTGCGAACGCCGATGTCCCAGATCGCCTGGAACTTGTCGACGAGCGCCTTGGCGTCGGCGTCGGAGCTGTAGCAGACGGAGAGCCCGGGCGAGAGGGCGTAGGTGAACTCGACGTGCCGCTGCACGGCCCGGTCGGTGAGTTCCTTGATCTGCGCCAACTGCTCCGCAGGGTACTGGTCGCGCCACTTCTCGCGGAGGTACGCGTCGTCCTTCGGCGAGTACACATAGATGTTCATCTTGTGCTCGCCGTAGTAGTCGAGCTGGTCGAGGCGGGCCTTGTGCGACCACGGGGTGCCGTAGAAGCCCTCGATGACGCCGCGCAGCGCGGTGCCCGGCCAGTCGCGTACCGCGAGCCCGTCGACCTCCGCGCCGGGGTGGCTCTGCCGCGGCAGGATCTGACGGAGGGTCTGGGCGGCGTAGTACGTGCCAGTGGTGTCCTTGCCCGCGAGGACGATGCGGTCGGCGCCGACACCGAGGACATATCCGTCGGCGGGCAGCGCGTCGGGGCCCTCGATGTGCTGGTCCGCGAGGGCGGCGGAGACACCGACGTGGACGGTGAGTCCGCTCCTGCCGGGCCTGTCGCTCCGTACGATCCGCTGCGCACCGGCGCGGCGCAGCGCGGCTTCGACAACCTTCACGGAGGGCTCGTCGGAGGTGTCACCCGTCACCAGGGTGACGGTGGGGCTGATCGTGACCCGGTCGGACCGGGTCCTGACCGACTGAGGCGTCGGGGTGATGGCCGGAGTGCGCTGGCCGGTCACGGCGTTCCCCGGGCCGGCCGGCCGGCCGCTGTCGGCGGCCTGGGCGGACGGTGCGGCGGCGAGCAGGCCGCCAACGAGCAGACTCGCGGCCGCGCCGAGCGCGGTGAGACGGGGTGGGCGAGGCGTCACATGTCCTCCATGGGTCACTCGAGTCATCAGAGTCGCGCAACACAACGAGACCGAATTCAACATCATGGCGCCGACATGTCAATGGTCTGGACAACATCAACGCCTGGACCTGGTGTTTTGTCTTTGTGATGGGGTATCGATACGGCATGACGGAGCACTGGTACACCCCGGGACTGGCCGCCCTGCCACCATCCGGCGCGAGTGCGCGGCCGTGGGCACACACGCCTCTACGGTGGTGCCGGTGACCGGTGGCGGCTCAGGGCCCGGGAAGGCGACAGCGGCGGAGTTAGCCCGGCTCGGCGCGGATCTGGTGATCGTGGGCCGCAGGCCGGAGCGACTGTCGGCCGCGCGGGAGGAGCCGGCGGCGCTCGGGGCGGCACGGTGCCGGCCGCGGTCGGCGACATCCGGGAGCCGGTCCCGGCCTCGCCCTACGCCCGATTCATCACCGGTCACTCGCTCGTGGTGGACGGAGCGAACTGGCAACGGCGGTCTCGCGTCGCGCCGCCCATGGTGCCGGTACACGGGCAGCTGCGTCGCGGTCCCTTCACCCGCCCTCCACCTGAAGGGAGTCAGGGTCTTTCGTCCGGATCATGGTGGATCGGGGCCGGACACCCCACAGGGCAGCCCTGTCCACCGTCACGGCGAGCAGCTCGGCGACGTTCTGCGGCTCCACGGCCACGAAACCCTCGCATCGGCAGGTCTCGCACCGTCCTCCGGCGACGTGGGCCGAGAACCGCCCGGTCGTATGGCCGCGCGGCTCAGGACGCGCGCCAGCCGCTCCAACGCAGCACCGAGACTTCGACCATCGGTCCGTCGGGCGGGCGGTCGGCGTACTGCCGGTATTTCGCCGTGAGCAGGCCGACGCGGCGGGCGGCCTCGGGGAAGCGGTCCGGCGGGGGCAGCACGCGGGCCTCACCGTCGGCCCGCACCCACCACAGTCGTTCCCAGTCCTCCTCGTAGTGGTCGGTGAGCAGACAGACCGATGGGTTGGCGGCGATGTTGGCCAGGCGTTTCAGCCGCATCGTCCGTTTCGGTTTGTGGTCCACGGCCAGCATCACCGTGTCGCCGTCCAGGGCGAACACCACCGGCACCAGGTGCGGGCGGCTGTCGGTGCCGATCGTCGCGAGGTGGGCGATGCGCGCCGCGGCGAACCGCTCACGTGCCTCAGCGCTCGTCAGAGTGGGCATCGCACTCCTTACGGCAGTCACGGAAGTTCCGGTGGTCGCGGTTCCCCGGATCGGTCCCTCATCCCTGGGCGCAGTGGTTTCCGGCGTCTCAGCGGTACCGGGCAGCCACTTCGGCCAGCCCGTCGAGGTACCCCAGCGTCTCCCGTTCGGGCATCGTCGGCACGTAGAACAGCAGCCGTTCGACGCCCAGACGGCCGTAGCCCTCGATCTGCTCGGGGTCGTCGGGAGCCGCGTACACCGTCACCGGCACCTCTCGTTCGGCACGTGCGCGCAGCCGCTCGATCTGTGGACCGAGCTCCTGCGGCGACGCGCTGTTGGCCAGCCACGCGTCTCCGAGCTGTGCCACCCGCGGGAACGCGCCCTCGCCGCCACCGACGTAGATCGGCGGATGGGGGCGCTGCACGGGTTTGGGCCACGCGAAGACCGGATCGAAGTTCACGAACTCGCCGTGAAACTCGGCCTTCTCCGAGGTCCATAGCTCTCGCATGGCGCGCAGCCGCTCGTCGGTGAGCCGGCCACGGGTCGAGGGGTCCGTGCCGTGGTTCCTCATCTCCTCACGGTTCCAGCCGACACCGATACCGAAGATCACCCGGCCGCCGGAGATCAGATCGAGCGAAGCGACTTCCTTCGCGGTGATGATCGGGTCGCGCTGCGGGATCAGCGCGATGCCGGTGCCCAGCAGCAGCCGCTCGGTCACCACGCCGATCGCGGTCAGGGCCACGAAGGGGTCGAGGGTGCGGTAGTACATCTCCGGCAGCTCACCACCACCCGGGTAGGGCGTCTGGCGGTCGGCCGGGATATGGGAGTGCTCGGCGATGAACAGCGAGTCGAAAGCACGTTCCTCGAGGGCGGTTCCGAGCGAGGTCGGGCTGATCCCCTGGTCGGTGATGAAGGTTGAGACTCCGAATTTCACGGTGGCTCCGGCGAGGCTTGAATTACGGGAAGGAACGGGTGGTACAGATCTGTTGACTACCCGCCCCGGGCGATCCCGCTCCCATGACCACCCGGGAGAACCATCGCGGAGCACGGTTCCGGGCTCCGCAGTTCGCAAGAACGCGTCACGGGGCCTCCGGATGCGTCTCGGAGGCCCCGCCGGCCCCGGAATCCCCCGGCGTGGAGTCTCCCGAGGGTCCCCGTGCCGACGTCCGCGCGCGTGTGCCCGCGCACACGCGGCAACGAGGTCGAGTGGACGATCAGCCGGCTCAAGATCTACCGCGCGGTCGTCACGCGCCACGACAGGAGGGCCTACGTCCTCCACGGCGCTGCCCCGGCCGCGGAGACCCGGTGATGACTCCGCCCGTGATCCGCCGGACGGGAGCCGAGCCGTTCCCCCCGCGTGGCCCGGGCACGTCCCTTCACCCTCTCCTCACCCTTCGGGATGTCCTCGTCGAGGATGTCGAGCGCGGACGCCCCTGCCCCATGACTGACGGACGGTCAGATGATGGCGCGCGGCCAACCGTACGGTCCGCCACCGGGCGCGGGAAGGGCCGCACCCAGGCGCGGGACGAGCTCGAACACGTACGTGCGGTACACCGGCGACGGCTCCACGGAACACTTCACGCCGGGCGCCCTCGGGACGGCGCCCGCGGATGACCGCGGCGATGGTCCGGCGGCGCCCGGTGCCGCGACGCACGCCCACCGTTCGCACTCCCCCCGGCGGTGCACCCGCCTCCGGGTCGAAGGGTGCCGGTACGCGCCTCACGGCGAGTGGCGAACACGTCGGCGACCTCGCGCCGCCGAGCCGAGCGGGCGGGGCGGGCGACAGCCGCTGTCGTTCCGTACGTCACACCGGGATTCGGAAATACCCCCTGGGGTATAAGTGCTAACCTTGGCGAGAGATACCCCCCGGGGTAAACTGTACGAAAGGAGTCATGCCGTGTTCTTCGTCGACACCCTGGAGACCGCCGGCCTCGGCAACCGCAGCTATCTGGCGGGCGGCCGGTACTCCGCGCTGGTGGTGGACCCGCCGCGCGACATCGACCGGGTCATCGCCGCGGCAGCACGGCGCGGCGTGCGGATCGCCCTGGTCGTGGAGACACATCTGCACAACGACTACGTGACGGGCGGCCTGGAGCTGGCGCGTGTCACCGGGGCCCAGTACCTGGTGCCCGCCGCCGCACTGGTCTCCTTCGACCGGGTTCCGGTCGCCGACGGGGACACCGCCCCGGTCGACGAGGGGCTGACGCTGCACGCGATGGCCACCCCCGGGCACACCCCGCACCACACCTCGTACGTACTGGAGGAGGACGGCCGCGCGGTGGCCGCCTTCACCGGCGGTTCGCTGCTGATCGGCAGCGTGGGCCGGCCCGACCTGGTGGAGCCCCGGCTGACCGCAGCGCTGGCCCGTGCCCAGCACGCCTCCGCGCACCGGCTCGCCGACGAGCTCGACGACGCCGTTCCCGTACTGCCGACCCACGGCTTCGGCAGCTTCTGTTCCTCCGCACAGGCCGACGGGAACACCACGACGATCGGCGCCGAGCGGGCCCGTAACGACGCGCTCGTCAAGGATGTGGACACGTTCGTCGCCGAGCTGCTCGCCGGACTGGACGACGTCCCCGCCTACTACGCGCACATGGGCCCGGCCAACGCCGCGGGTCCCGATCCGGTCGATCTGACCCCGCCCGGCCCGGCCGACGCCGAGCAGATCGCGCGACGGCTGGCCGCAGGTGAGTGGGTGGTGGATCTGCGCAGCCGGGTGGCGTTCGCCGAGGGGCATGTCGCCGGTTCGTTCAACTTCGAGGGCGAGGGGCAGCTCGCCACGTATCTCGCCTGGCTGATCCCGTGGGGCAGGCCCGTCACCCTGCTGGCGAGCAGCGCCGCCGACGTCGCGCACGCCCAGCGCGAGCTGACCCGGGTTGGCCTCGGCCGCCCGGTGGCCGCTGCGACCGGTGACCCGCGGTCCTGGGTCCGCACGGCGGAAGAGCTGCACTCGTTCCGCAGGTCGGACTTCGCGGGGCTGGCCGCGGCACGCGAGCGCGGCGAGCAGCCGGTGGTTCTCGATGTCCGCAGGGACGCCGAGCGCCGCACCGGTGCGATAGCCGGGTCGGTGCACATTCCGGTGCACGAGCTGCCCAAGCGGCTGGCCGAGGTGCCGGGCGGAGTGGTGTGGGTGCACTGCGCAGGCGGGATGCGGGCGGCGATCGCGGCGTCGCTGCTGGACGCCGCCGGGCGCGAGGTCGTGGCAGTCGACAACAGGTTCGGCGCGGCTGAGGCCGCCGGCCTGACGCTCGCGGTTCCGGCAGCCGGTGCCCCCGACGGGACGACCGGCACCGCACCGGCCACCGCCTGACCGTCGGACTCCCGTCCCGTACTTCTGGAGCACTTCCCCATGTTTTCCCTGATGTCCTTCTTCGGGCGCGGCCCCGGCCGTGTCACCCCGGCCGAGGCCCTCCGCCGGACCGCCGATGGTGCGGCGGTTCTGCTCGACGTACGCGAAACCTCCGAGTGGAAGGCCGGACACGCCCCGGGCGCCGTCCATCTGCCGCTCTCCCGGCTAACCGCCGGGCAGTCGCTGCCCGCTTCGGCGGCGGGCCGCCCCGTGGTGGCCATCTGCCGTTCCGGCCACCGGTCCCGGCAGGCCGCCCGCATCCTCGCCGGACGCGGCACCGAGGCCGTCGATGTCACCGGCGGCATGACCGCCTGGGCGGCCGAGGGGCTGCCTGTCCGAAACCGTCACGGAGCGGCGGGCACCGTCGCATGAGCACCCTCATCCTGGCCCTGACCGCCGGTGCCGTGGTCGGTCTGGCACTGGGCGGGCTGGGCGGCGGCGGCAGCGTCCTCGCCGTTCCCGCGCTGATCTATCTGCTCGGATTCACCCCGGCCGCGGCCACCACCGCAGCTCTGCTCATCGTCATCGCGACCTCCCTGACCGGGCTGGTCGCGCACGCCAGGGACGGTCACGTCCGCTGGCGGACCGGCGGCCTCTTCGCGGTGGCCGGCATCGTGCCGGCGGCGGTGGCCGGGGCACTGTCGGTCCGGATTCCGGCGGAGGTACTGACGGCGGCGTTCGCGGTGCTCGCGGTGGTGGCGGCAGTGCGGATGATCCGGCCGCGGGCGCCTGCGCGGTGCGAGGCGGCTTCGGCCAAGCCGAACGCCCCGGGCCCCGCCGACCGTACGGGCGCCGGGCGGGTCGTCCGCGCCGGGGCCGGTCTCGGCGCCGTGACCGGGTTCCTCGGGGTCGGCGGAGGATTTCTCGCCGTGCCCGCGCTGGTCACCGTCCTCGCCGTGCCCATGACGGCGGCGGTCGGCACCAGCCTGCTCGTCATCACGGTGAACTCCATGGCCGCTCTGGCCACCCGCCTCACCACGCCCACCTCGCTGGACTGGGCAGTGATCGTCCCGTTCACGGCGGCGGCGGTCCTCGGTGCGTGGGACGGTAAGCGGCTGGCCACCAAGGTGTCCACAGCCGCGCTCCAGCGGATCTTCGGCGCTGCGCTGCTCGCCGTGGCCCTCTTCATGCTGGTCGATGCCGTGGCCTGAGCCACGGCACCGACCCCGGATCCGGGCTCAGGCCAGCGAGAGGAAGAGCTTCTCCAGCCGGGCGCGCATCTGGTCCCGGTCGGCCGGTTCTGCGCCGTCGTCGGCCATGCAGTGCTGAAGGCCCGTCGCGATGATCGCGAAACCGGCCCGGTCGAGCGCGCGCGAAACGGCTGCCATCTGCGTGATGACGTCCTCGCAGTCCCGGCCCTCCTCGATCATCCTGATGATCGCGGCAAGCTGGCCCTGAGCGCGGCGAAGGCGGTTGAGTACCGACTTCAGTTCGTCGGCCGCCATGTCTATTTCCACACATCCTCCTCCGAATACCCCAAGGGGTATTCTACCTGTCCGGGGTACGCCCCGGCGACGAAAGGAAGCATCCCTCGTGACCAGCCCCGCCTCCCTCTCCCCCGCCCAGGCCGCAGCCCGGATCGCGGAGTTCACCGTCATCGACGTGCGGGCTCCGGGCGAGTACACCTCCGGGCACGTGCCCGGCGCGCTGAACATCCCGCTGGACCGTCTCGAAGAGGCGCTGCCCGCCCTGAAGGCGGCGGCGGCCCGCGGATCCCTGCTCGTGGTGTGCGCCTCCGGCGTGCGTTCCACCCGGGCCTGCGACATTCTCGCCGCGGCGGACATCGACGCCGTCACGCTGTCCGGCGGCACCTCCGCATGGGAGGGCGAGGGCCACGACCTGGACCGTCCCGCCGGCGCCCGGGCCACCTGGCCGATGGAGCGTCAGGTCCGGTTCGCCGCCGGTTCGCTCGTGGTGGCCGGTCTGCTCGCGGGCCGGCGTTTCCCAGCCGCGCGCTGGCTTTCGGCCGGCGTCGGCTCCGGTCTGGTCTTCTCCGCGGTGACCAACACCTGCGGAATGGCCGCTGTCCTGTCGAAGCTGCCGCACAACCGGACCCCGCGCTCGGCTGCGGACTTCGACGCCACGCTGGACGCCCTGCAGGGCTGAAGCGGTCCGGACGTACCCGTACGGCAGGTGCCGGTCACGCTACCCGCGTGACCGGCACCTGCCGTGAACAACCAGGTCAGACCTCGTCCCGGACAAGGGCGAGCAGCCGGTCGAGCACCCGCGGTCCCCCGGCGCGCAGCCCGTCGTGCTCGAACTCGTTCGTCACCCAGGTACGCAGTCCGCGGATCGCCGAGGCGGTGCGCAGCGCGTGCTCGGTGTCGACGTACATGTCGTCGTGATAGACGGCCGCGGCCACCGGTACATCATTGGCGGCGAGCCGCTCGGTGTCGTACAGCTCGGGCCAGTCGGTACGGGAGGCGAGCAGTTCGGCGGTCTCGCGCAGCGGGCGCAGGGCCGGGTCCACGTCGAAGTGCCAGGGGTGGATGCTCTCGCCGGTGAAGAGCACGGGCGCGTCGCCGGCCAGGGCGGTGGCGGCGTCGAATTGCGGGAATTCGGCGCGGACCCGCTCGGCGGACCAGCCGGTGGACTCCTTGCCCTGGCCGTAGATCGCCTCGTGCATCAGGGCGTACAGCGGGTGGCCCGCAAACGAGTTGGCGGTGCGCACGGCCTCCTGGAACGTGTCGGAGAGCTCGGTACCCAGCGGCGTACGGACAAAGGCGTTCTCCAGCAGGTAGTGCAGCTGATGGCTGCCGCTGTCGCCGCCCAGCATGATGCCGAGGGACTGGAACCCCTCGGGCGTCAGGCGGTGTCCGGCGCTCTCCGGGCGGTGCTCCAGGAGATACGCGGCAATCTCGCGGGCGCGCTCGACGTCCTGCGGGTAGCGGGCGTAGTGGGCAGCGACCTTCCGCTCGATCCGCGGGTACGCGGCCCGGTACACGTCGTCGGCGTGGGCGTCGAGCGAGGGCAGTCCGCCGGTGATCAGGACGGCCTCGAGCCCCTCGGGGGCAACCGACAGATAACGGACCGCGCAGAAGCCGCCGAACGACTGGCCGAGCACGGTCCACGGTGCGCCGCCGGTCAGCTGCGGCCGGATCAGCTCGCAGTCGCGCACGATGTTGTCGGACCGGAAGTGGGCGAGATAGTCGGCCTGCTCACGTGGGCCGCCGCGCAGCGGAAGGGTCTGTCGGTTGGCCGGTGTGGACAGCCCGGTGCCGCGCTGGTCGAGCAGCAGCACCCGGAACTCCTTCACCGCCCGCCCCAGCCAGGCCTCCGTACCGACGAAACGACGGGCACCGAAGCCGGGTCCGCCCTCCAGGTACACCAGCCACGGCAGCTCGTCGTCGACCCTGCCGCTCGCGACGGCCTCCCGGCCGAAGATCTCGATCTGCTCGCCGCCCGGATCGGCGTGATCGAGCGGGACGGTGAAACGGCGGTCGGTGAGAACGACGCCGGGCTGCCGGTAACTGGTCATAAGGTGCTCCTGAATCAGACGTATCACCGACAGTTCAGCACACGCCCGTGACTCGGACAGTCCCGGCCCGTGTGCGACGCGCCCGGGGGGCTCCTAGCGTGCAGTCATGATCCGGTTCGAGCAGGTCGGCAAGGTCTATCCGGACGGTACAACCGCGGTCGACAGGCTGTCCTTCGAGGTCGCCGAGGGGGAACTCGTCACCCTCGTCGGGCCGTCGGGCTGCGGCAAGACCACCACGATGATGATGGTGAACCGGCTGATCGAGCCGACCTCGGGCCGGATCCTGGTGGACGGCGAGGACATCGCGGGGATCGACCCGGTGCGGCTGCGCCGCCGGATCGGCTATGTCATCCAGCAGGTCGGCCTCTTCCCGCACCGGACGATCCTCGACAACACCGCGACCGTTCCCTCCCTGGTCGGCTGGAAGCGGGGCAGGGCCCGGGAGCGGGCGGCGGAACTGCTGGATCTGGTGGGGCTCGACCCGAAGACGTACGGCTCCCGGTACCCCGCCCAACTCTCCGGCGGCCAGCGCCAACGGGTGGGTGTCGCACGGGCGCTGGCCGCCGATCCGCCGGTGCTACTGATGGACGAACCGTTCGGTGCGGTCGACCCGGTGGTGCGGGAGCGGTTGCAGAACGAGTTCCTGAGTCTGCAGGCGGCCGTCAGGAAGACGGTCCTGATGGTCACCCATGACATCGAGGAAGCGGTCCGGATGGGCGACCGGATCGCGGTGTACGGGGAGGGGCGCATCGAGCAGTTCGACAAGCCGGCCACCGTGCTCGGCACACCGGCGACGCCGTACGTGGCCCAATTCGTCGGCGCGGACCGTGGTCTGAAACGGCTGTCGGTCACCACCATCGAGCGGGACGACCTGGAGGAGCCGCCGATCGCCCGGCTCGACGAGCCCGCACGCTCGGCGGCGGCCCGGCTGAACGGCGCGGGGGCCCGCTGGGCGGTCGTGCTCGGCGGCGAGGGTGAACTGCACGGCTGGGTGCCGGCGGACGCACTGCGGATCGCCGGGGAACACGGCACGGTCGGCGAACTGGCGCGCCGGATGGATGCGTGGGTACCGGTCGGGGCCCCGCTGAAGCAGGCATTCAGCGAGATGCTGCAGCACGACGCCGGGTGGGTGGCGGTGCTGGACGGGTCGCGTTTCCTCGGCGTACTGACTCCGGCGAAACTCCACGAGGCGCTGCGCCGGTCGGTGGACGCGGACGCGCGGGGAGTGGGGCGCGACGAGGTGCAGTTCGACTCGGTGGCGGACGCCTGACGGACCGATGGGCCGGTGCGACCGATTCGCCGGACCCCGCGTTGATCAGGTACGCCCGACGCCCGGTGCGAAGAACCGGGTGCTGGTCGCGGACGGTGCCGGGGACCGCGAGCGGATCACCGCGCGGATCACGGAACTTCCCTGGTAGGTACGCGCACGCCGCTCAGCTGCCCGGAATGAGCTCCTTGGACTCCAGGTAGTTCCGCGCGACGTCCTCGGGGAGCCGCCGCCAGCTGTCCACCTGCTCGTTCATCCGGGCGAGATCGGCGGTCGTCAGCACGGTGTTGAGCCGGTCCAGTGCGTCGCGTACGCCTGGGCTTCCCGCCCGGGACCGGTTGACGACGGGGACGAGGTAGTCGGCGTTCTGCAGATGCCTGTCGTCGGCGAGCAGAACCAGCCCGAAGGTGTCGAGGGTGGCGTCGGTGGTGGTGGTCAGGACCATCTGGTCCCGACCGCTCCGGACCGCCTGTTTCGCCTGTGTGGTGCCGACGCCCTTGGGATCGACGGCGGCGATGTCGATGCCGTACGTGTTCTTCAGTCCTGGAGCGCAGTAGGGCCGCTGCACGCACTCGTCGCCCGCGGCCAGCCGTACGGGAAGCCCTGACCTGCCCAGGTCGCTGAGCGTCCTCAGCCGGTGCTTCGCCGCGTACGGGGCGGTGACCGCGTACGCGTTCTGGTCGACGGCGCGGCCCGGGGCGAGGACGGTGAGGCCGCGGGGTGCGGCGAGGGCGCGCAGGGCCTTCATGGTGGTGTCGAGGTCGGGTGAGCCGACGGGGGCGGCGTCAGCGCCGTTCTTCTGTGCGTTCAGCCAGTCGGCGAAGGTGGCGGCGTACTCCGGTACGGCGTCGATCTGGCCGCTCTCCAGCGCCGGTTCGTAGATCTCCCGGTTGGTGACGGAGATGACCTTGGTGGAGTAGCCGGCCCGGTCGAGCAGCAGCGCGTACATCTGGGCGAGCAGGTCGCTCTCGGTGAAGCCCGCCGATCCGATGGTGAGGTGTTTGCTGTCGCCCGGCGGGGCGGTGACCTCGCCCTGGTCCTCCAGGGCGGGCCCGGTGGTGCACGCGGCCGCGGTCAGCAGCAGTGTCAGGAGTACGGGCACGGTCCGGCCGTCCCTCATCGGGATTCCTCGCCGCGCACCCAGTCGGGGGCGAGCCGCTGCCCGAGCTCGAAGATCCCTTCGAAGATCAGGGCGAACACGGCGACGAGGATCGCCCCGGCCACCACCTGCGGGGTGGAGGCGAGGTTGAAGCCCGCGGTGATGATGCGACCGAGTCCCCCGCCGCCCGCCAGCGCGGCCAGGGTGGCGGTGGCGACGAGCTGGACGGCCGCGATCCGTACACCGGTGAGGATCAACGGCAGGGCGAGCGGCACTTCGACCCGCAGCAGCAGCTGCCGCCCCGTCATGCCCATGCCGCGGGCGGCCCGTACGACATCGCGGTCGACCTCCCGCATCCCCACGTACGCATTGGTGAGCAGCGGCGGGACGGCGAACAGCACCAGGGCGACGACGGTCGGCCCCTCGCCGTACCTGCCGATCGGGGTGAGGAGCAGCAGGACCAGGACGGCGAAGGTGGGGACGGCGCGGCCGATGTTGGAGATATTGACGGCGAGTGCCCCGCCCTTGCCGAGATGGCCGAGGAAGAGAGCGGCGGGCAGCGCGATGAGGCAGCTGATCAGCAGGCAGACGACGGTGAGGACGAGGTGCTGTTCGAGCCGGTGCCAGATGCCGTTGTCGCCGGTCCAGTGGGCGGAGCTGGTGAGCCAGGACCAGGTGTCGGAGAGGGTGTTCACGACTGCCTACGGGTCCACGGGGTCAGCAGCCGCTGCGCGCCGAGCAGCAGCAGGTCGGCGGCGACGGCGATGACGACGCAGAGTACGGACGCGGTGAGCACCTGGGCCTTGAAGTAGGTGTTCATCCCGGAGTAGATGAGATTGCCGAGCCCGCCGTAGCCGACGATCGCACCGACGGTGACCAGGGAGACCGCGGAGACGGTGGCGATCCTCAGCCCGGCCATGGCGGCGGGCAGAGCGAGCGGCAGTTCCACGGCGACAAGGAGCCGGACGGGCCCGTAGCCCATGCCGCGCGCGGCCTGCCGGGTCTCCTCGGGCACGGCGCGCAGTCCGGCGAGGATGTTCCGTACGAGAAGGGTGAGCGAGTAGAGGACAAGCCCCGCGACGACGAGCGAGGCGGAAAGTCCGTAGACCGGCAGCAGCAGCGAGAACATGGCGAGCGACGGCACGGTGTAGAGGATGGTCGTCACGCCGAGGACGGGTCCGGCCGCCCAGCGCAGGCGACGGGCGGCAAGCGCGAGCGGAAGGGCGAGGAGCAGTCCGAGGCACACGGAGACCGCGGTCAGCTGGAGGTGCTGGAGGACGGCGTCCCAGAGAATGTTGCGACGGCTGGTCAGATAGGCACCGCAGAACCAGTCATTGCGCGCGAGGCAGTCGTCGGGGGGCGCGGTCACGAGTTCATTGGAGCGCGGGAGCCGGGCACCCGCTCGTCTTGATCGACTGTTCGTGGGCCGGGCATGCGGCAGGGCGGAGGCGCGCCCGGAGCGGCGGCCGCCGCCGCTTCCATCGGGTGACCAGGCGGGTCCGGTGCCTTCCGCCTGCCGCCCGCCTCCGCCGGACTTTTAGACCGACCGGCAATTGGGGGCGGCGTCACGGGGCTGGGGCACGCACCTCGCGGCATTGTCGTCAATCACCATGGCTCCGCCATGGCTCAATCCTCCGTCTTGCGATGCACGCACCCCAGCCCCGCTCATCCGTACGACTCAATCGGAGCGGCGGCCGCGGCACATGGGTTCTCGTACTCACCTCGCACGCGAGGCGATGGGTGCGCCGCACTTGCTGCGTACGGGTGGCACCCGCGCGCCCATGGCCGGGTGAGCCCGTGCGTGACGGTAGACCAGGGGCAGGCCTCACAATCTTCCGTACGCACAGAGGAGCCCCCGCATGGTGGCACCGGGCCGTGCCGACGACGCGTACCGCTTCGACGCTCTGCGCCCGATACACATCGACTGCACGCTCCAGCGTTCCCCCCGAGATCAGCAACACGGAGGGGCCGATCGACCGCAGCCGCGCAGTGGGGGCGGAGCGCGGCGTCAGGACCGAACGGGTCCGGGCGATCGACCACGACTGCGCGACCGGCGTGTGACCGGCACATGAGGAAGCACGGCTGGAAGACGGACACCTGGCCCGAGCTGTACGAGAAGGAGATGGCCGCCGACAAACGGCGCGATCCGAGGAGAGCCTCGCGCCGTGGACACAAAGGGTTTCCATGGGGATGTGACGAAGCTCCCGGTGGATGAGTTGCCGAGCAACGTCTTCCACCAGGAGCCTCGAGTGCCTGTCCACCCCTCTGCCATCGACCTGCCCAGCTCTGCCCCGGGGGTTCCTGGCGTCGGAGTTGACGGCGCACCGGCTGCCGGTCGGGACCCGGTGCGCGGCGTCCTTGTCCGACGCGACGCCCCTTGCTGGCCCTGGCCGACTTCCCGGAGACCCCGGACCGATTCCGACGGACCGCGGGTTCCAAGTGATGCGGGTGGCGCTGTTACCACCTGTCGTAGCGGTCACCGATCACCCGAAAGCTGCCCACGACGCCATTGTTGGCGAACAAGCCCCCCTCGACCGTGGGGGTCACGACGCCATGGGTGGCGCCGTGGGGACCGACGGTGGCGACCGGAGAGCCGTTGTCGCAGGTGGACCCGCGGTAGACCTCAACGGTCTTCCAGCTGTCGTTGCTGATGCTGAAGCTGGTTGAGCCCAGTCCGCTGGCCGCGGTGATGCAGCCTTCGGAGGCGGCGGAGTACGTCCGATCGTTGAATTGGATTCTTCCGTCTTCCCCGCGGTCGTAGCCGCGGTCCGAACCGCGGTCGCGACCCTCGTAGCCGCGACCCCCGTCATCACGGCCCCCATCATCGCGACCCCCGTCATCACGGCCCCCATAGTCGCGGCTCCCGTCATCACGGCCGCCGTCATCACGGCCGCCGTCATCACGGCCGCCGTCATCACGGCCGCCGTCCCCCTTCCCGTATCCGCCGTTCCCATCAGGGAGCGTCCCGGCAGGGTCGGCCTTCGGCACGGACGGCACGGACTTCGGGACGGACGGGGCGGCCTGGGTGGATCCGTTGGCCGAGGCATAGGTGATGCCGGTGACGGCAAGGACCGATGCGCCTACTACGGCGGCGGTCACGGCGAAGTTGCGCGCGATCATGTCACTTCTTCCTGTCTCAGAGACGCCGGCCGTGCAGCCGACCTGTGATAAAACGTACTAATACCCCTATTAGCTGTCATATCGGGCATATCAAAGGTGTGACGCCAGGGGGCCGCCCGGGCGTACGCACGAGAAGCGGCAGCCCGAGCTGCTACGTCGGTCGGGTCGACGGATCCGCCGGTGGCGAGAGGACGCGGTGAGCCGTAGCGGTCGGAGAGCGACTCGACGGGCGAAGCAGTGGTCATTCCGGTCGCACCCACGGAAGGGATTGGGCAGCCCGGCGACACCCGCAGATGATCTCTCCACAAGGAGAGCCGACCGTGAGGCGTGCGCCACCCTGCTCACCGTGAAGACGGCCCGCAGGGCCTCCGTCGTCCTGAAGGGGTCGGCGCAGACGAAAGGGCTCGGCCGGGTCACCCGCCGAGCAAGCGCCTCAGAGCCTGTCGGGTGGCCTTCGATCGGAAAGCGGACGCGGTCTGGTGCGTGCGATTCCAAGGCGCCGGAGGGCCCTCGGATGGGGTCTCCCCTGCTCGAACGAAGCTGAGAGCTTGGGGAAGGAGCTACTAGGGCATTTCGGCAACGCAGGAAGCGTGCGTGCCAGGGCGTGGCCGCCCGATCAGAGGTCGCCCGACAGGCTCTCAGCCGGTCGTTCATCCTCCCAGTCGGCCCAGCCCGCCGAGAAGTTCGGGCCATTGCTCCTCCGGTTGGGAGCCGGTGAGGTGCATGTAGCGCGGTCCCGCCACCCACTCCAGGAAGAACGTGGTGAAGTCGTCGGCCGCCCTCTCGAAGACGGCCGACTTCCACCATTCGACCCCGGTGTCGGGGAAGTACCAGACCGCCCCCGTCGATCGGTTGACGAAGAACGGTTCGTCGGAGACCACACCGAGGCAGAACCACTCCTCGCGGCCGAGGTTGACCTCGGCCGCGTCGATCGGGTCCGCGTAGAACTGCATGCTGTCGACCGTCGCGGCGTCGAACACGGTGACGTCTCCGCAGGTGGCGCCGTCGCATACCGCGAGGAACTCCCGGTACCGGTCGGGCAGGTCGGCTCCGATTCTCTCGGGCGGAGCCCCGGCGGGCAGCGAATTCAGCATGCTCCACTCATTTCGCGTGGCGGTCGTGGAGCGCAATTCCTCCACCACCCACCGGAGTTCGGCAGTCACCTCGCATTCCCCAGACCCGTCACGGACAAGATCAACTCCACCGTCTCTCGGGGCAACGGCTGCAGAGGAAGACAATGGATGCCTCTTGCGTCGCCCATGTCCATGTCCAGGCCATCCTCCCCGGTGACGCTGAGGAGGTGCTCCATACGGTGACCGCGGTCGCAGGACGGCCAGTCCGGCGGCTGCATCCAGGCCGGATATCCGCCGACTTTGTTCTGCAGCACGCTGGCCGGCTCCGTGTAAAAAGAGAGAAATTATCAATACCTGTGGATGTGTCTTCCGGCCTCGTGTCAGAGGACAGGTGGCTGGCAAGCCGAGGTCGCCTTGTGAGCCAGGATCTGAATGCCTGCTGATTCATGCCCGTTCATGGTCGTGATGGCGATCCCTCGGGTGTCGGCAGTCGTGAACCCTGCGAGCAGGGAAGCGAACCAGTCGCTCCCATGGTGGCGGCACACCGCGCCGTCGTCGGTCTCGAACACCCCGTAGGTGCCGTAGCGTTCGGCGAACCTGACATAACGGTCGCGATTGCGCTCGTCGTGCTGAAGCAGCATGTCGCTGAGGTAGAGCAACCCGCCGGGCTTGAGCACACGGTCCAGCTCGCCGATCAACCGCCGCTGCGCCTCGCTGCCGGGAATGCAGGTCAGCACCGCGAAGAGCATGATCACATCGACACTGGCGTCCGCACATGCCAGTGTCGGCGGCGCGTCCAGGACGGCGAAGCGCATAGCGGGGTGCAGGCTGCGGGCCTTGGCGATCATTCCGGGCGAGGTATCGACGCCGGTGAGGTTGTCGAAACCCTGCTCTGCGAGGACGTCCATGGTCCGGCCGTATCCACAGCCGTAGTCGAGGACTGCGGCATGTCGGCTGATGCCGTCCAGCCACGGTGTGTGCAGTGGGTGCGTGAACTGCTTCGTGGCCGCCGCGGCGTCCCAGTAGGCGGTCTGGCGGTCAAGAGCGGACATGGCGGATGCCTCCATCGGTGCCTCAGTAACGAGGATCAGGCTGCCACGGCCTCGGGGCGCTCGACGAGATGGCCGCGGTCGAAGCGAGCTCCGGCACGGACGAGATCCGTCACTCTGCCCACGGGGCCCCGCTACATGGGCGCGAAGTCACCGGCCCTCCATGTCTTCGCCCTCGCCACGGACCGACCGGGCTCGGCGTCATGACCAGGCCAGCAGTTCGTCCACCGGCCACGACGTGATGACGCGTTCGGCGGGCACACCACACTCCTCTGCCCGGGCGCAGCCGAAGATCTGCCAGTCGAGCTGTCCCGGCGCGTGCGCGTCGGTATCGATCGCGAACAGCACACCTGCGTCGACGGCCCGCCGCAGCAGACGCCGCGGCGGATCGAGCCGCTCCGGACGGCTGTTGATCTCCACCGCGGTGCCCGCCTCGGCACACGCGACGAAGACCTCGTCCGCGTCGAACTCCGACTCCGGGCGTCCCCGGCCGGTGATCAGACGGCCCGTGCAGTGCCCCAGTACATCCGCCTGCGGATGGCGAACGGCCGCGACCAGCCGGCGCGTCATGGCCCGCCCGTCCATCCGCAGCTTGGAGTGCACGGACACGACCACCACGTCGAGCTGCTCCAGCAGTCGGTCCTCCTGGTCGAGGGAGCCGTCCGGAAGGATGTCGCACTCGATGCCGGTGAGCAGCCGGAAGGGTGCCCACTGCTCGTTGAGTGCGGCTACGACCTCCAATTGGCGGCGCAGCCGTTCGAGCGACAGTCCGTTCGCCACAGTCAGCCGGGGCGAGTGGTCGGTGAGGACCGCCCACTCGTGCCCCAGTTCGATCGCCGTCCGTCCCATCTCCTCGATCGGACTTCCGCCGTCCGACCAGTCGGAGTGCAGATGGCAGTCGCCACGCAGCAGGGCGAGCAGCGTTTCACCCCCTTCCGCGAGGGGAGCCGCGGCGGCGTCCTCCAGCCGCTGGAGGTAGCCCGGGGCTTCCCCGGCCAGCGCTTCCCGTACCACCTGTGCCGTCTTCGGCCCGATGCCCTTGACCGACTCCAGCGACCCCGACGCCACTCGTTCCGCGATCTCGTCGCCCGTCATCGCCCCCACCGTGGCGGCGGCCTTACGGAACGCCTGGACGCGGTACGGGGCAGCCTGATCGCGTTCCAGCAGGAAGGCGATCCGCCGCAGGGCATCGACCGGATCCATCGGCACCTCATTTCCGGCCCCGGCACGACGGGGCTGCGCCGCTGCTCCCTCCACGTTGGCACAGCCCGGCAGCAGGCGGCATCTTGTGCACGGACGGTGGCCCGAGTCCGGTGAGGTACCTCTCATGAGGTGCGCATTCCGCCGAATTCGCCCCCTCGGGCAAACCGATCACCAAGCGGGTCGGTCACAGGAACAGTTCCACGGTCACGGCGTCCGGCGATGACGTTCCCGCCTTGCCAGGCCACGACGAAGGCAGTATTGAGGCCACGTAGAGTAGGAATCTTCGGCTGACGGAAGCCCTCTGAAGTACCTGAAGGACGTGCGCCCCCCGATGAATCGTGACGTGGCTCCCGCTCGACTCCGTCTCCACGCTGCACTGGACGGCCTCGCCGTCACCTTCCGTGGCATGACCGCCCGTTCCGACGAGTACAACTGCCCGTGTCACTGGGGCAGCGCAGAGGAACTCGCGCAGTTGAAGGTGCCGGGCCTGGAGTTGGACCCCGATCTCCTGCGTCGCACCTGGGATGCCCCGGACTGGACCGACCACGCGGCCGTGCTGCGTCGCATCCTGCCTCAGTTCGCCGCGGCACTTGTCCGTGGCCTCGTCGAACCATTCGGTATGGAGGAGGCCGGACGGTCATTCGCCCGAGGCCACTGGCAGCGGTGGCCTGTCGGGCAAGCCGCAGCGGTGCGGGAGTTCCTGCACGCCTGGTGGGCTCTCAGTCTCACCGACCCGGATCCCGCCGTGCCCGCGTACGAGGTCCTGGCCCTGTGCGCCGAGGCGTCCGCCGAGCTCAGTCCGTGGCTCACCGTCTGGGCGGAACTGCGTCATCCCGTGGCCGACCAGAACCTGGCCGAGGCGGTAAGGCAGTGGGAGTTCGACCTGCTGGGGGATCAACTCCCGTGGCACAGTCGTGAGAACGGGGATGAGATGTGCGCCGAGCTCGCCGCCTGGCTCATCCGCCACGCCCCTGACCGGCTGCGAGCCCACGGCGATTCCGAGGAATTACTCCATCTGATACGGCTGCTCGGCCTACCGGGCCCCGCCCGCTGGGAGGACCCGCACGCGCCCGGCTGTTGAGGCCCGGACCTGCGGCGCCGGTGACACCGAGGCGCTGTGGACGACGCCCTCCCCGGACGCCATGGTGGCCCGCCCGCGGCAGAACCCGTCGGAGGGCCACCAGGTGGTGGACGAGGACGTCGTGCGCCAGGACTGTATCCCTTTTTCCCGGTGGCGCCCCGCTGTCTATGCGTCGGGCTGTTCACCTTCGAAGGGCTGCGCAGCCTCGGTGCTCCCGGGAAGCATCAGTGCGGAGTCCGCGTGGAGCATGAGGCGTACCGGTGTGAAGTCGGTGGCGTCGACCGACGACTCCCCGGTGCCGGGATTACGGGCGTAGCGCGGATGGGCACCTCCGCTGATCTGCCAGCGGATACGGTGACCGGCGGCGAAGCGGTGGGCGGTCGAACTCATCGGTACGGTGACCATCGAGGGCGCCTGCTCAACCGTCCGCAGCTGAGCCAGTCCGTCACAGACGTTGATGGAACGGCCCTGTGCGTCCACGTCGCACAGTCGGGTGAAGACGTCGGCGTATCCGGTGTCCGTGGAAATGCTCAGCCGCGCGAAGACCGGGCCGAGGACGTCCACGGGCTCGGCCAGCGGCGGGCCCGTGAATGTCAGGACGTCTTCCCGGGCTTCCAGGGCGCTGTTGTCGCGGGGTCCGGCGGAGCGGGAGAGCAGAGGGCCGCCGATGGACGGGGTGGGGTCGGCCGGGTCGTAGCGGATGGACGTCAGCGGTGTGCTGTCCGTGGGTGCCTGCTGGGTGAGATACCCGTCCGGGGCGGGGAACCATGACGTCGCGGCCGGGGACAGCGGCCAGTCGTCGAGGTCACGCCACTCGCTTGCACCGCCGACGTGTACGCGCACTCCGGTGGGGCGCAGGCCGGAGGGGTCGGCGCACAGGTGCGCGCGCAGCCAGGCGAGGCTCTCGGCGAACACCTCGGGCCAGCCCTGTTGAAGTGCGGAGGTGTGTGTCCAGGGGCCGACGAGCAGGGCGGTCTCGCACCCGGCCCGACGCAGCCGGCCGTACTGCTCGAAGGTCTGGTCGGCCAGCGCGTCGTGCCATCCGGTGATCAGGCCGGTGGGCACGCTCAGCCGCTCCGCCGCTTCTCCCGGGGACGCGCCCAGCCAGTACGGGTCGTTGGCGTCCGGGTGCGTCATCACGTCGTCCAGCCAGGGCGCTTCACCCCCCAGGGCGGACACGTGGGCCCCACGCAGCGGCTGCGCGGTGGTGATGGCGCGCAGTCGGCGCTGCAGGCGCAGCGTCGCCCTCACGAAAGGGCCGATCCCCCGATGCTGGTATGTCATGCCGAGACCGACAGCGAGGGCGTTCTCCAGTCGGAGTGCACCGTCGGTGTGAAACAGGGCGTAGGGATCGTGCAGACCCACCTGTACCACCATCGCCTTCAGCTCCGGTGGCGGGTCCAGGGCGAGCGCCCACTGCACGTAACCCAGGTAACTGGGGCCGACCGTGCCCAGAATTCCGTTGAACCAGGGCTGCTCTCGCAGCCAGGTCACCGTGGCCTGGCCGTCGTCGGCCTCGTTGCGCCACAGATCGAACCGGCCGCCCGAGCCCCCGGTGCCGCGGCAGCTTTGCAGGACCACGTGGAAGCCCTGTTCGGCGAAGAGCATGCCGTACATGGGTGACCACGGCACGCCCCTGCCGTACGGCGAGCGCACGACAAGGGTGGGGAAGTCCCCCTCTCCGCGCGGAAAGTAGTGATCCGTACGCAACGGGCTGCCGTCGGCGGCCGGAACCACCAATCCCGGCTCCCACCCGGCTTCGTGCCGCTTGGCCGGGAGATTGCGCCAGGTCGCTCTCATCATCCGTGCGGACAGGGGCGGCTTCCCGGACGGCGGCGTCCAGGCCGGCCTCGGCACGGCGTCGTGCGTGCGTGATGTCATCGTTGCCCTCCACTATTCTCGTACTACGTACGAGAATAGTGGATGCTTGGATGGCTTCCACACGAGAGGCAGCGGCGAGGAAAGGAAAACGGAGATCGGTACCCCTGACGGCGGGTCCGGCGCCACGAGCGTCGACCCCCAAGAACTCTGGCTCGGCCCCACCCGGCCCCGCAGGGGGCGCAGGCCCACCTTCAGCCGCGAGGCGATCACAGCGGCAGCCGTCGCCCTCGCAGACGCGGAAGGGCTCGACGCGGTCACCATCCGACGGGTCGCCTCACAGGTCGGAGCCGGCGCCATGTCGCTCTACAGCTACGCTCCCGACAAGGAGACGCTGCTGGAACTGATGGTCGACCACGTCAGCGGCGAACTGCCGAGGGCGGACGACCGCACCGGCGACTGGCGCACCGGCCTCAAGGCCATCGCCCACCTCCAGCGCGCTCACATGCTCCGGCATCCCTGGCTGCCCACTGCCCTGTCGGCCCACCGGACACCCGGCCCCAACACCCTGGCCTTCCTGGAACGCGCCCTTGCCACCCTGCGGCCCACCGGGCTGGACGGCGCAGCGAAGCTGGAGGTCTTCGCCCAGCTCACCGGATTCGTAGCCGGGCACGTCGCCCACGAGATCGCGCAGGCCGCAGCCGCGGGATCACCCGACCGGGCCGCAGCCGAGGCCCGCTACCTCGCCGCTGTCGCCGCGGACGGCCACCATCCGGAGCTCGCCGAGGCCCTCGCCGCACCCGGGCGTCCGCTCACCCCGGAAGCCACGTTCACCCGGTTCCTCAACCGCCTGGTCGACGGCCTCGACACCGACTGATCCCCAAAGTGTATTGATGACGAGCGTTGTTGACACGTGGAGTCAGAACGGGCCGTGGAGCGCGCCGAGCCGCTCGGTGAGCCGCAGGTTCTCGGAGTAATCGACGGGGCAGGCGATCACCGACACCCCGTCACCGGCCAGCGAACGCTGCAGCACCGGCAGTAGCTGATCGGCCGTCTCGATGCGGTAGCCGTGGGCGCCGAAGCTCTCGGCGTAGGCGACGAAGTCCGGATTGGTGAAGCGGGTGTGGCTGTGGCGTTCGAGTTCGAGCTCCATCTTCCAGGTGATCAGGCCGTATTCCTCGTCGACCAGTACGAGGACCACCAGCGGGATGTGTTCGCGAACGGCAGTCTCCAGTTCCTGGGAGTTCATCAGGAAAGAGCCGTCGCCCATCACGGCCAGCACACGCCGCTCCGGACGGGCGAGTTTCGCGGCGATGGCACCGGGCAGCGCGAAGCCCATGGTGGACAGTCCGTTGGAGACCAGGCAGGTGTCCCGCTCGTACGCCGGATACAGGCGGGCCATCCACATCTTTCCGGCGCCGGTGTCGGCGAGCACGATGTCGTCGCGACCCAGTGCCGCTCGCACGTCGGCGACCACGCGCTGCGGCACGAGCGGGCATGCGTCGCTCCGTCGTCCGTACTCCAGCTCCTCGTTGAGCAGGGCCCGGATGTGCGCACCGGTCCCTGACTCGTAGTCGAGGCTGTCCGGCAGCGCAGCCGCCAGTGCGTCCAGTGCCTGCGAAAGATCGCCCTCGACGCCGACAGTGACCGGGTAGTGCGCATCTACCTCGGCGGGAAACCGGTGCAGGTGAACGATGTGCTTGTCACCGTCCGGATTGATCTTCACCGGGTCGAACTCCTGGACTTCGTAGCCGACGCAGATGAGGACGTCTGCGGTGTCGAAACCGAAGTTGGAATAGTCGTGGCGCATAAAGCCGACCGCCCCGAGCGCGTTCGGGTGGTCGTCGGGGAAGACGCCCTTCCCGTGGAAGGTGGTCGCCACAGGCACGTTCAGCCGCTCGGCAAAACGCATGAGAGCCTCTGACGCCTTGCCCCTCGCGGCGCCGTGGCCGGCTAGCACGACCGGTCGGCGCGCCGTCGCGAGAACCTCCGCTGCCCGGGCGATCTGGGAGGGCGACGGCGCGTCGGCATGGACCGTGTCGACCTGCAAGGGGTTGAGCGGCTCGGTGATCCGTGAGGCTTCGATGTCCTCGGGGACTGCTACGAAGACCGCTCCCGGACGCTCGCTCTGCGCGGTCTTGAACGCCTTCCGTACCATCTCGGGCACCGCGGCAGGGCTGTCCACGCGAGCGGACCACTGGGTGACCGGCGCGAACATCGACACCAGATCGATGACCTGATGGGACTCCTTGTGTACCCGGCCCAGCGATCCCTGCGCGGCAAGAGCCACGAACGGTGTGCTGTTGGTCGTCGCGTCCGCGGCACCCAGCAGGAGATTGATCGCACCGGGCCCCAGCGTGGCCGAGCACACCCCGGCCCGCCCGGTCAGGCGTCCGTAGATCTCGGCCATGAACGAGGCGCCCTGCTCGTGGCGGACCAGGACGTAGCGGATGCGCGAGCCGTCCAGGGCATCGATGAAGCGGATATTCTCTTCGCCCGGGATCCCGAAGATGTACTCCACGCCCTCGGCCTCAAGACAGCGGACCATCAGGTTCGCGACGTCCTCGGTCCCCGTCTCGGAGTTCTGCGGACCGGAGGTGGGGTGGGTTTCCATGGGCCGAACGTATGCACATGCCGGAGGGCGAACCACGCACCGACCCCCGGTCGGGTGAAGGGCACGCCCGTCAAGGGCCGGCCTGCCGGATGTTCGGCTGTCGGAGTGATCACCGGTGCTCGACTGTGCCATAACAGTCGTATCCAGATCCCTGCCAGCACGATGGTCGGTGTTGCACCGCCGTGACGGCACGGCGGCGGAAGCCAGGAGGACCTGTGACCACCCAGTCGCCCGCTGCCGACTCATCGTCCGCTCGCTACGACGACCTGCGCGCCCTTGTCGTCAACTGCACACTCAAACGCTCACCCGAAGTCAGCAATACACAAGGGCTGATCGACAGGAGCCGGGACGTGATGGAGGCGCAGGGCGTAAGCGTCGACGTCGTACGGGCTGTCGACCACGACATCGCGACCGGCGTATGGCCGGACATGACGGAACACGGCTGGTCCAGTGACGAGTGGCCCGCACTGTACGACCAGGTGATGGCGGCCGACATCCTCGTGCTGGCCGGCCCCATCTGGCTGGGAGACAACTCGTCGGTCATGAAAAAGGTGATCGAGCGGCTCTATGCCTGTTCCAGCCTGCTCAACGAGAAGGGTCAGTACGCCTACTACGGCAGGGCCGGCGGCTGCCTGATCACCGGCAATGAAGACGGCGTGAAGCACTGCGCGATGAATGTGCTCTACAGCCTCCAGCACCTCGGGTACACCATCCCGCCGCAGGCCGACGCGGGCTGGATCGGGGAGGCGGGCCCAGGACCGTCGTATCTCGATCCCGGATCCGGCGGACCCGACAACGAGTTCACCAATCGCAACACCACCTTCATGACGTGGAACCTGTTGCACCTGGCGGCCATGCTCAAGCGGGCGGGCGGGATTCCGGCGCACGGCAACCAGCGATCCGAATGGGACGCGGGCTGCCGCTTCGACTTCGAGAACCCCGAACACCGCTGAAGACCGCGTCGGCGACGGCCTTCGCGCTGCCGGGGTTCTGTCCGGTGATCAGGCGGCCGTCTTCCACGACGTAGGAGTCGAAGGGCTTGTCCGCGGTGCTGTAGTCGGCTCCCAGCTTCGTCAGCCCGTCCTGCAGGCTGTAGGGCACTGCCTTGTCCCGCTGGGCAAGCTCCTCCTCCGGCCAGGAGAACCCGGTGACCCTCTTGCCCTTCACCAGGGGTTCGCCGCTCTCGAGAGTGACGTCGAGCAGGCCGCACGGCCGGATCGGCCGGGAGTCCCTTTGCCAGGCACGAATGGCCTCCCCTGCAGTTCGGGGGAGGCCATCGGTACCGCTGGACGCGAACGGTGCGTCACCGGGGCGGGAACTCGTCCTTCCGGCTGCCGGCACGGCGTCCGGGCCTGTCCTCGGCCGCGCGTCCGCCCTGCTGTATGGGCTCGAGCAGGCGTCGGACCTCGTCGTGCAGCCTACGGCGTTCCATGGGATCGCTCGTGTGCTCGGCACGCTCGTTCAGCTCACGGACCTTGTCCTGCATCTGCTGCGCACGACTGGCGGACTCGCCTGCAACGCTCATCATCACTCCTGGGGACGGGAGGGGTCGGGGACACGTCGCAGCCAATCAGTGCCCTCTCACTGCCGCACCCCGGAGGGTGACCGTGCGCAATCACTGCAGGTGGGTGTGTGTACAGCATGGCGAACCAGAGCGGTGCCTCGTCCGCGAGTGTCCTGTCCGGATTCCTTCTACAAGGGCCACAAGTACGCCGGTTCGCACGGTGTGCGCTCGCCCCAGGTCGCCTCGCGGTCCTGACCCATGGAGTCCCTTCGCCGCTGCCTTCGCGACGCAACACATCCAACAGCTCGGTGATACGACGCTCAGTGGCGTCGTGCCCGGTTGCGGCATCGCCGCGAACACTCTGGCGGCCGGATCCGTCGTCGCCGCCGAAGGGGCCGCCACGCACGGCGCAGTGCGCCGTGCGTGGCGGCCCCTGCCCGCATCCGACGCCAGGACGGCCCGCTCACCCCCGGGAGAGCGGAGTTTCGCCACCGTATCGAGCCCCAGGAGAGATTCCGTTCCGCCTCAGCGAGCAGGAACTGGACCATCCGAACGATCAGGATCACGTCGTAGCACCAACGGCTGTCTCCTTGGTCCCGGGGGCCGGATACCCGGATGGTGCCTCCTCCTGGCCGTGGTCAGTGGCTCTGAGCCGCAGGCTCCAGGACGAAGACGGGAATCTGCCGGTCGGTCTTCAGCTGGTAGTCCGCGTAGTCGGGAAACGCCTGGACCGCGCGCTCCCACCACACGGCCTTCTCCTCACCGGAGACCTCACGGGCCTTCATGTCCTGCCGGACCGGGCCGTCCTGGAGTTCCACCCGGGGGTCCGCCGTGATGTTGTGGTACCAGACGGGGTGCTGGGGAGCGCCGCCCTGCGAGGCGACCACGGCATACGTTCCGTCGTGCTCGACCCGCATCAGCGGTGTCTTGCGGATCTTGCCGCTCTTGGCTCCGCACGTGGTCAGGATAATGACCGGCAGACCACGCATCGTGGTCCCCTCCGTGCCGCCCGAGCTCTCGAACAGCTCGACCTGATCGCGGACCCACTGTGCGGGGCTCGGCTCGTACTCACCCTTGAGAGGCATGGAATCTGTCCCATCGTCGGCATACGGACATTCGGATACGCGGAGATCGGCGTGTCCCACTGCACCGAGAACTCTGTCATCATTCCGCCGTCGCGAGGGCGCGGACCGTACGCGTGTCACGGCGGCATCCTGGCCGCTGAGCCCGCAGCCCCCTGTACTGGCGGATGCCGGATGCGCTCGCCTATGCACCGGATGCGGAGAAGGTCGCCGGGCCTGGCGCGAACTGGGGCGGAACGACCTCACCCAGGCACTGCTCACCAGCAGGCTGGAGGAGTACCTCCAGAGACTCTTCGACCGTTACGGCGGAGTCGCCCCGGAGCGTGAGACGGAGTGACGTGCGCGTGCTGTTCAACTGACGTGCAGGTCATACCTGTCGCACGTGCACGCCCGCCGCAGCGAGTGCGCCGGCCTCTGCCTCGGGCGCGGCCTCGTCGGTGACAACGGCGTGCAGTGCGGTGGCGGGCGCGACGAAAGCGAGGGCGGTACGGGAGAGCTTCGCGCCGTCCGTGACCGCGATGACGCGGCGGGCCGATGCGATCGCGGCCCGCTTGACGGCGGCGTCGTCCAAGTCGTACGCGGTCAGGCCGTTCGCCGCGTTCAGTCCGCAGCAGCCGATGACCGCGGTGTCGAAACGCAGGGCGGCCAGCGATGCCTCGGCGAGCGGGCCGGTGAGTGCGAGCTCGCCCGCCCGGGGGCGGCCACCGGGCACCAGCAGCGTGAGGTCCGGCGCTCCGGTGAGTGCGTTCACCGCGTGCAGGGACAGTGGCATGACCGTCAGGCGGCGGTGCTCCAGCGCGCGGGCCACTTCCAGGCAGGTGGTGCCGCTGTCGAGGACGACGGATTCCCCGTCGGCGATCAGCCCGGCAACCTCGGAGGCGATGCGTCGCTTGGCCTCCAGCCCCTCCGTCGCCCGCAGCCCGAAGGGGGGTTCGTCGCCGCGCAGCAGCAGGCTCCTCGCTCCTCCGCGGTAGCGCTCCAGAATGCCCTGCTCGGCCAGGGTCTCCAGGTCACGGCGGATGGTCATCTCCGACGCGCCGGTCAGGGCGGCCAGCTCCGCGACGCCGGCACTGCCCGCGTCGCGTACCGCCTCGGTGATCCTTCTCAGTCGATCTGTGCTCGCCACATCAGTAATAGAACACCATTGATGTTCGCAATGGAAGCTTTCGAACATCAGAGATGTTCGATATGTTCATCGGCATGGAGAGATCGCTGCGGACCGGCCGGCTGGTCACGACCGCCTACTTCGCCCTGAACGGCTTCGTCCTGGGGATGTGGGTCGTCCACATCCCTGCTGTCGAGCGCCACGTGGGCATCAGTCATGCCGTGCTCGGCTGGCTGCTGCTGCTCCTCGGCGCGGGAGCCTTCGCGGGGATGCGGATCACGGGTCCGCTCACCGACCGGTGGGGTGCCCGCATCGTCGTACCGCTGGGCGCGGCTCTGTGCAGCGCGGCGGTGGTCCTTCCGGGCCTGGCCACGGACGCGTGGACGCTGGGGGCCGCACTCGCACTGCTCGGACTCGGCAACGGCTGTCTGGACGTCAGCATGAACGCCCACGCCATCCAGGTCGAGCGGGGCTACCGACGCCCCGTCATGTCCGCCTTCCACGCCATGTTCTCCATCGGCGGCGTCCTTGCCGCGCTGGTGGGCGCGCGCACGCTCAGCTGGGAGTGGAGCCCGGCGGTGGCCCTCGGCTCGGTGGCCGTCCTCGGCCTCGCCGTCGCCGCACTCGCCGCCCGCGGGCTCCTGCCGGCCGAACACACCCCCTCCCCCGCCGCGGAGGCTCCCGCCGGTGTGACGCAACCGGCGCCCCGCACATCCCGTCGCATCTGGGCGCTTGCCGCGCTCGCGCTGATGCTCATGCTCTGCGAAGGAGTGGCCAACGACTGGAGCACTCTGCATCTGCGGGACGTCCTGAACGCCCCCGCCGCCACCGCCGCTCTCGCCTACGGTGCGTTCTCGACCGCCATGACCATCGGCCGGCTGCTGACCGACCGGGTGTCCATGCGCTTCGGGCCGGTCGCCATCCTCCGCTACGGGGCGGCCCTGGCAGCGATCGGCCTGACGACGGCTACGTTCTCCACCTGGATCCCGCTGGCTCTGGTCGGCTGGGCCGTGTTCGGGGCCGGGCTGTCCGGATGCATCCCCCAGCTCTTCAGCGCCGCGGGCCACGCCGACCCGAGCGCCGCCGGGACGAATGTCTCGCGTGTCGCCGGTCTGGGCTATCTCGGCATGCTTGCCGGCCCCGCCGTCATCGGACCACTGACGCACTTCTTCCCGCTCAACCTGACCTTTCTGCTGCCCCTTGGGTTCTGCGTCGTGGCCGCGTGCGCAGCCGGCATACTCCGCTCGCCGCGCAACGCCGCTCCCAGCCGTCTGGAGGCCGAGGCAGCATGACCGGCATGGACCGCACGACCCCGGGAGGCAGCACGCTGCGGCACTTCACCGTGAAGTGCGACGGCGAGACTCTGAGTTGCGCGGCAGCAGTCCCGCATACGTCACACCCGACCCCGCCCACTCGCCCCGCAGCGGTACTCCTGCACGGAGCCGGTACCGTGCTCAGCGACACCGTGCTGAGCGAGGCCCGCCCGACGTAGAGGCCATCCGCGGGGCGAACCGGACCCCGACCGCACGGCGTCCCCCTCAGCCTTGGCGGACGCGGGCATGGACGTGCATGTCGTGCCAGCCGTCCGCATGCAGCGCCGCCCCGCGACGGACGCCCTCCTCCTCGAACCCGGCCTTGACCGCGACTCGGCAGGATGCGCGATTGGCGGTCGAGTGCTCGAGTTCGAGGCGGTGAAAGCCTCCCGGACCCAGCGCCCAGCGCGCCAGCGTCCTGACCGCGCGAGGGCAGACGCCATTGCCGCGTGCTGACGGCACCATCCAGTAGGCGACGTCGGCCGTGCCGTCCGCAAGGTCGAACGACTTCAAGGACATCCTGCCCAGCAACGTGTCACCTCCGGCGTCGACGACCGCCCAGTGACCGCCCGTCTCCTCCCGCCACCCGCGCTGCCAGGCCGCGATCCAGTCCCGTGTCTCCTCCACGGAGTCAGCCGTACGCACATGCCAACGCTGAATCGCGGGATCCTGGAACGCCTCCATCACGGCCGGGGCGTCGTCAAGCGTCCAGGGGCGCAGCAACGCATCACTCTCGACCGGCAGAACCGGCTGATCGGACGTGGCAAGAGCGCCGACGGAAATCGCGGGAGCAACCAGGGAGGGCATGACCGGCATTATTCAGGGCTGGGGACGTGACGTGCGTCAGATGCGAGAGCTCGGCGGGCCTGCCCTCCGCAGTGAGCCGTCCGCCCCGGCTCATCCTCGGGTTGCGCCTGCAAGCCACGTGCGCCAGACATGGCGAGTGCCGGGGACCTCGGGGTGGTCGAGGAGCCAGAGAACGTATCCGGCGTGGCACCGCGCCCATGGACGGTCCGATCGGGCCGCGGTGTCGAGTCTGCCGCGCAGATCCTCGCAGTCCACGGCCCGGGCAACGCGCACGTACTCACGGTCCTTGCAGCGATGGGCCCGCTGGACGACGACCTCGACCAGGTCGATGAGTTTCGTCCTGACCGTCTCGTCGTGACCGACGACAGCCACATCCCGTATGAGGCTCTGCTTGGTGCCCCAGGCCTTGGCGTGGCGCGTCCACTCCTGCGGGTATCGGGCCTCCCATTCAAGGAAGAGCAGCGCGTACGGAAGCCCCGGCCAGGTTCTGATGTCCGCACCGATCGGGAGGTTCCACAAGCCCTCGGGGATCGAATGGTTGCAGACGTCGTGGTACCTCTCGCGCGCCTGCCGGAAGGCCGGTTCCCGGTACTGCTCCTCCGTCCCCAGCGGAAGCGTCAGCCGCCACAACTCGTTGGACCGGTCGAGAGCGTCCCGGGCGTTCTTCCTGGCAACGGCCAGAGCCGCAAGCGCCGTTGCCCGTTCCTCGGGATCGTCCGAGATCAATCCGAACGCCCAGCCCAGCCGCTCGTCCCAGGCGCGTGCGTCGTCTCCGCCCGCGCTCGCTCCTGCATCCCGTTCCTCGGTCACACCGGGATCATCCCCAGGCGCCGACCCGGGGTGTACCCCATTCGGTAACGACGTAGCGGGCGCGGCCCGAGCGGTGTCGCGGTGGCGGCCGACTCCTCCGCCCGGCCCGGCAAACTCGTCGCGTCGCGGCACTAGGAAGTGACAGGCCCTCTCGCTACCCTCCGCGCATGATTTCCACGGTTGTCTGGGGCACGGGCAACGTCGGCCGCGCCGCGATCCGCGCTGTCGAGGCCCATCCGGCGCTAGAGCTCACTGCCGTGCTCGTCCACAACCCCGACAAGGTGGGACGCGACGCGGGCGAACTCGGTGGGCTCGGTCGTCCGCTGGGGGTCGTGGCGGGCGACGACGTCGATGCCGTGCTGGCCACCGGTCCCCGGGCCGTCGTGTACGCCGCGTCCGGCGACATCCGCCCCGACGAGGCCCTCGCCGACATCAGCAGGGCGATCCGGGCCGGGGCCGTGGTCGTCACCCCCGCGCTGTACGCACTGTACGACCAGTTGGGCGCCCCGTCGGAGCTGCGGGATCCGGTGCTGGCCGCCATCGCGGACGGTGGCGGCTCGCTGTTCGTCTCCGGTGTCGACCCCGGCTGGGGCAATGACGTCCTCCCGTTGCTGATCAGCGGACTCGGCACCTCCGTGGACGTGATCCGCTGTCAGGAGATCTTCGACTACTCCACCTACGACCAGGAGGAATCGGTCCGGTACCTGGTCGGCATGGGCCAGCCGATGGAGTACGAGCCGCTGATGCTCGCACCGACCGTCCCGACCATGGTGTGGGGTGGGCAGATACGGCTGATGGCCAGGGCTCTGGGAGCCGAACTCGACGACATTCGCGAGACGTTGGACCGGCGCCCGCTCAACGCCACGGTGAGCACCAGGACGATGGGCACGTTCGAGGCCGGCACCCAGGGCGCCGTGCGGTTCGAAGTGCAGGGCATCGTCGGGGGCGAACCCCGCATCGTCATCGAGCACATCACGCGCATCCACCCCTCCTGCGCACCGGACTGGCCGACGCCGCCCGACGGGGACGGCGCACATCGAGTGATCATCGAGGGCCGCCCGCGCATCGAGGTCACGGTCGAGGCCACCGACGAGGGCGAGAACAGGTCCGCGGGCGGGAACGCCACCGCGGTCGGCCGGCTCGTGAGCGCCATCGACTGGCTCGTGGACGCGGAACCAGGACTCTACGACGCGCTCGACGTCCCGCTGCGCCCCGCAGTCGGCAGGCTCGGAAGGAGACAGCCATGAACATCGACATCCCCGAGGGCAAGGACGCGATCGAGTACGTGTGGGGCGAGATGGTGCCCGGGATCGGGATCGCCGCATCGAACTTCTCGCTGTCGGTGTACGCCCACACGACCCTGGGACTGCGCGAGTTCGAAGCCGCGCGGTTGCGGATCGCCCAGATCAACGGGTGCGCCTTCTGCCTCGACTGGCGGACCGAACGGGACGGCGTGAAGGTCGAGGAGGAATTCGCCGACGCGGTGACCCAGTGGCGTACCACCGGCGTGTTCGACGACCGGACCCGGTTGGCCGCCGAATACGCCGAGCGGTACGCCCTGGATCACCACAACCTCGACGACGCGTTCTGGTCCCGGATGACCGCGCACTACAGCCAGCTGGAGATCGTGGAGCTGAGCATGAGCATCGGATCATGGCTGGCGTTCGGCCGGCTCAACCATGTGCTGGGCCTCGACACCGTGTGCGCGCTGCCCGGCCGTTGAGTGTCACAGGTCGGTGGCGATGATCTTCTCGATGTTCCGTTCGGCAAGCGCGGTGATGGTGACGAACGGATTGACGCTGGTGTTGCCGGGGATCAGCGAGCCGTCGATGACGTACAGGCCCGAGTAACCGTGCAGGCGGCCGTAGTTGTCGGTCGCCCGGTTCAGCACCGCGCCGCCGAGCGGGTGGTACGTGAGGTGGTCGCCCCAGATCTTGTAGGTGCCGAAGAGATCGGTCCGGTAGATCGTCCCCTCCTTCTGGTTGATCCTGTCGAAGATCGTCCTGGCGGCGTCGATGGACGGCTGCTTCCAGGCGGTCTGCCAGTTCAGGTCGACCGTGCCCGTCGCGGCGTTCCACGAGAACTCGGCCCGGTTCGGGTTCTTGGTGATGGACAGGTAGAACGAGGCGTACGTCTCGATCCCGGTGGGCAGCGGCGCGACCTCGGCGAACGCGCCACCGGCGGCCCAGTTGTCGATGCCGCCCGTGGGAATGGACGCCTGAAGGCTGCCGGTCGGGTCCCACAGGTGGTTGGCCCGGCCGCACATGACGTTGCCGTTGTCGCCCCACCCTTTGCCGATCTCGTTGTTCAGGCCGGGGAGCGCGCCGGTGGCTTTCAGCTTGACCAGCAACTTGCTGGTGCCCACGCTGCCGGCCGCGAAGAACACCCGGTCCGCGGTCACCGTCTTGGTGGCCGTGGTGGCGCCGCCGGTGTCGATCTGGTCGATGACGACCGTGTAGCCGCCACCTGCCGCCGGGGCGACCGAAGTGACCTTGTGGAGCGGCGCGATGGCGACCCTGCCGGTGGCCCTGATCCGGTCGATGTACGTCTTCTGCAGCGACTTCTTGCCATAGTTGTTGCCGTAGAGGATCTCACCGGCCAGCGCCGACCTGGGGACGGTTCCGGCCTCTTCCTGCTTCATGTAGTCCCAGTCGTACACGGTGGGCACGAAGACGAACGGGAAGCCGGCGCGCTCGGCCTGTTTGCGGCCGACCCGGGCGTACTGGTAGCACGCGGCGGTGTCGAACCAGGCCGGATCGCCAATGCCGGCCCCGAGCCCGGCATTGGCGCGCGGGTAGTAGATGCCGTACATCTCGTCGGCGTCCACCGACGGGAGCACGGCTCCGAAGTTCTCGCGCTTGGGGGTGACCGCCATCCCACCGTTGACCAGCGAGCCGCCACCGACGCCGCGGCCCTGGTAGACGGTGATCCCGCTGAACTCCTCGGCGTCGAGGATCCCTGTGCTGCGGGTGATGTTCTTGTCGATGGGGAAGCCGAGGAAGTTGCTGAGGGGCTGCTTGGTCCTGGTGCGGAGCCAGTACGACCGGCTGTCCGGGGAGGTCGTGTTGGCGAAGATCCTGCCATCGGGGCCGGGGGTGTCCCAGGCCATACCCATTTCGATCATGTGCACGTCGACGCCCGCTTGGGCGAGACGCAGTGCGGCGACGGAGCCGCCGTATCCGGTGCCGATCACCAGGGCCGGAACATGGGCCCCGGAGTCGATCGGAGCGGCTGCGGATCCGACCCCGGCCTGGGCCGGAGTGGTGTGACCCGCGAGGGCCACGGCTCCTAAAATAGAACCAGTTCCTGTGATGAATCTTCGACGCGAAACGTCCTTGGGGCCTGCATTGTGCATGGTAGAGTCACTCATGTGACACGCCTCACTCTCTAAAGAGTGAAACTGGTTCTACTGCCGTTCGCGCGTTAAGTCACTATATACCGGTGGGTAACATGCGCCCGATCGAGGCACCCCGGATACGCAACGTCGTGCGTCAGGCGGGCCGACCCCGGTGGCCTTCCTCGCTCGGCCGGGTGCCCGCATCCCCTGGGGCGAGCTCCATGTCGGCAGCCGTGACGTTTTCGCCGACGCAGGGTTCGTCGAGTCGGCAGGCCCACACTCAGGCGGGCCGTCATGCGGATCGACTTCTGAATCGTCTCCCGTGCGCGACACCGACGGGAACGGGTGGCGAGCCCCATCGGACCTTCGCCACCCGTCATACCTGAATCAATGCAACCGGGCCTCAGTAGGCCCCGAACACGTTGTCGATCGAGCCGTACTTGGCGGCGGCGTAGTTGCACGCGGCCGTGATGTTGGCGACCGGGTCGTAAGGGTCCATCGACGTACCGGGCACGTGGTAGGCCCGGAACGTGGGGTCGATGACCTGCAGGAGACCCTTGGACGGCGTGCCCGCGGCGGCGTTCGAGTCCCAGTTGTTGATGGCCCGGGGGTTGCCCGAGGACTCGCGCATGATGTTGCGGTGGATGCCGTCGTAGCTGCCGGGGATGCCGTGCTGGGCCATGACGGCCAGCGACTCCTTGATCCAGCCGTCGAGGTCGTTCGTGTACGTCGCGGGCTTCGCGGTGACAGCAGCGGCGGTGCTCGCGGCCGTCGTGGACTCGACTGCCGCGGGCGCGGCCTTGGCGCCGATGGTGAGCTTCTGGCCCGCGTGAATTACGCCGGGGTCGGCTCCGATGACCGCTCGATTGTCCTTGTACAGCTGCTGCCAACCGCCACTCACGGAATGACTCAGGGCGATCTTGTAAAGGGTGTCACCGGATATCACGGAATAGATGGAGGGCGTGGCTGCCCGCACGGCAGCCGGCTTGGCGGGGGCGGCAGCGGGCGCCACCGTCTTGGAGACGGCGACGGCGGTGACAGGCTGCGCCGGCGCTGCCGAGGCAACGGTTGCCCCGATCATCGGAAGCGCGAGAGCGGCTCCGCCTGTGCTCACGGCGATGAATCCGCGAGTCAGCGAAATGGACTTACGACGACGGTGGTTAACCTGTGCGGGCATGGCGCATTCCTCTCCGTCGCCTACGAGGTGAGCTGTCGGGTTGAGGCTGGAGTTGCCTGGCCGTATGGGAATACGACTTCACCCCTAGCCGTTCCGGATACCGGATCGGCGGCTTACGTGGGTCCCCCGCTCCTGCCGTACGTGAGTGGTCGGGTTCCCGGACGGCGGCAGGATTCGGCGTTCCATCCGGATTGACGGTGACCGTAGGCGAGAAACTCCGACCTGAACAAGCCCCCATTTTTCGATCACAATTCATTTACAAGATCGAGTCGCGGAAATTTTCGCATTCCACCCCGGTCCGCGAAGTCAACTTTCTTGGCGCAGAAGGGAACCGGGCGGCACGTCGCTGCGACCGCGGGCCCGGAAGGTGACTCTCACCACTCAGCCCGAAAAGGGCGATTTGCCCGGCACGCAAGGCCTCGGCCCGTGCGGGTTGCGCATTCACCAGAACGGCGAGCGGCTTCCCTTCATCGTCAAAATTGCGACATTTAGGAGATTTTGACGTCGGCGGACAGACACCGGCCTCCGACTCGTCGGGAAGGGCGTCCCCGGGGAGACGACCGGGAGCAGCCGCGCGTCACGCGTCTGCGCCGACTGCGGCGCACGAGTGGCCGCCCACCGGCCAGGCCGTGCCGGTTCACGCGAACGACACCACGGCGGCCGCACGAGGTGCCGTACACCTTCGGCGTGGCCATGATGGTGCGGAAGAACGCCCTGCCCGCCCGCCGGGACCGTCCGGCAGCACGAGAGAAGTGATGGCGATGGAGCTGTTCCCGCCCATGCCGCTCGCCGAGTGGCGTGACACCAAAGAGACGCTCCACCGCTTCGCGCAGGTCGTCGGAAAGATCCGTCTCGCGGCCAGTGTCCGGCGCAATCACTGGTGGAACGTTCCGTTTCACCTCACTGGCCGCGGTATCACCACCCGCCCCATGGGGCAGATCGACGGCAACCCGATTTTCACGGTGGACTTCGACTTCGTCGGCCATCGACTCGTCATCACAAGACTGGACGGCGTGTCGGTCTCGTTCCCGCTTTCGGGCCAGTCTGTGGCGTCCTTCCACAAGAAGGTCATGGCCGCCCTGGACACGCTGGGCATCGAGGTGGATATCAACGTGCCCAAGCCATTCGATCTGCCCGACACCGACCGGCCGTTCGCCGAGGACACCGAGCACGCGGCATACGATCCCGAACTGGCCAACCGGTATTGGCAGGTCCTCAGTCAAGTGGCGCTGGTCCTGGAGGAATTCGCGGCGCGGTTTTCGGGGAAAGTCAGCCCCGTGCACCATTTCTGGCACACCTTCGACATCGCTCACACCCGCTTTTCGGAGCGTCAGATCGACCAGCCCCGGCAGATCGACCCGGTGACGCGGGAGGCCTACTCCCGGGAAGTGATCAGCTTCGGTTTCTGGTTCGGTGACGACAAGTTCGCCGCGCCCGCGTTCTACTCGTACACCGCTCCCGAACCGGCGCGGCTGGCGGAGGAACCGCTCACTCCGGTGTCGGCGCAATGGGTGGATCGTGGCGGCAGCCACCTGGCGGTGCTGCCGTACGACGCGGCCCGCACCGAGAGCGATCCCCGTGCGGCCGTACTCGCCTTCTACGAAAGCGCCTATCAGGCCGGAGCGGGGCGCGCCGGCTGGGACATCGACCGACTCGCCTGTCCCGGCGGGATGACCGATCCGTGCCTGAGGACCCGTACGTCTGCCGGTGGATGAGGAGCGCGGCTTCAGTGCAGCTGCCGCTCCCAGTCCGCGGGGACCTTGCCCTGGGGACCCGGAGTCGGCTGGGCGACCGGGTGCGAGGTGGGCGGGAGCAGCTCCAATCCCTCGTAATATTCCTCGGTCTCGATGTTCCAGAGCCAGTTCTCCCCCGGCTCGAAGCTGGCCAGGAACGGATGTCCTGCCTCGCGTGCGTGCTTCGTACCGTGCTGCGAGGGGGAGGAGTCGCAGCAGCCGATGTGTCCGCACGCGGCGCAGCGGCGCAGGTGCATCCACCATCCCGGTCCGTCGCCCGCCAGGCAGTCCGCACATCCCGCCCCGCTGGGAGCCGCGGTGAGATCGATGCCTGGGATCTGGTCAGGTGCCATGTGACGTGCCTCCGTGATCAGGCGCGAGACCGCGGACCCTGCGGGTCCCGTCCCGGCGCTCTGAGGCTTCCGGTTCCCCTCCTGCATCGTAAGGCCGGGCTACCGGGTCCGCCTGCGTCGAACAGCCGTGCCGGACTCCGGGCGCTGCTCGATGATGTGAAGTGCCCGCCCTGCGGGGGGCGTTCGCGTGCGCCGACGACAGCAGAGCCAGGGCATACGGGCGTCGCAGGGCGCGCGGTCTCCCATCGCCTCGCCCTCATCCTCCCGGGACTGTCGGCTGCGTGGCCCGGTGGCTGCCGAGCCGCCGCCGCAGTGCGGCGAGCCGGGGATGGCGTTCGTGCAGTTCAGCAGAGTGGCGGTCGAGTTCCTCGCCAAGGCGTTCGGCGCGTTTGCCGATGTCCAGCTCATCCAGAATGCGGTCGACCTCGGCGAGCAGCGCACCGTGCAGTTGCCACTGTCGAGGGTGCTCCTGGACGTCCTCCAGCAGGAGGTCGGCCACCACGTCCCGAGTGGCGCGGCTGGCGGCCAGTGCGGCGGCAAGTCGCGACTCCGCCTCCTCGGCATTGGCGGACACCGGGGTGGTGATCAGCGTGGAGAAGCTCTCGATGGCGTCGGCCATCTGCGCGAAGAGTTCCCGGAGCGAGGCGGCCACGTCCTCCGGGAACATGGTTTCCTCGGTCCGGGCTTTGGCCAGGTCCGTCAGCGTGCGGGCCAGCACACGGAGAACAACGGCACAGATCTCCAGTGTGTCGAGTCCGGTACGCAGGACGATTCGGTACAGAAGACCTTGACGGACTCGGGGGTTGAGCATCAGGCTCTCCTCGGCCTGCCGCAGCGAGGCGTCGACGGCGACGATGTCGTGGTCCAGCCTGCGGGCGTCGTGCAGTCTGGTCGCCGCCTGCTGGACGGAGATGTGGCCGCCGATCTCCTCGCCCATGGTCCGGAACATCTGTCCCATCTCCCGCGCCAGTTCGTCGATGGACACGCCTGCGTTCTGCACCCAGACGGGCGGTGCGAAGAGCAGGTTGAACAACAGACCGACGCCCGCGCCGATCAGGGTCTCGAGAATGCGGTCCCATGCGGTGGCGGCGAGCTGGGAGACGCCGAGGACGAGCATCGCGCTGATGGCCACCTCGGGCACGAACTCGTCCACCCGCACCATCCGTCCGATGATCAGCGAGCTGAAGATCGTCAGACCCAGGCTCCACCAGCTCAGACCCACCAGGGCGCTGAAGCCGATGGCGATGAGCACCCCGACGACGACGGAGTTGACGCGCCGGATGCCCGTGGTGAGTGTCGCGTACAGGGTGACCTGGACGACGAGGAGCGCGGTCAGTGGAGCCGTCAGCGGTGCAGGCTGCGGAAGGGTCCACACCGCGACGACATAGGAGATGACCGCGGCCGCCGTCGAGCGCAGGGTCTGCGCCGCGACAGGCTCGGTGGTCTGCCGTACGAGCTTGATCACAGGTGCGGAGAGTTCAGGCATTTCACTCTCCTTCCCTCGTACGTCTGCTTGCAGCACCACGAATCCACCGGACGGGTTGCGCGTCGGCCCTGTCGATGGGTCCGTACCGCCGCCTGGGATCAGTGGGCGGGCAGCAGGGCGGGACGGCGGCGGAGTGCCGGAAGTCGGCGCAATGCGGTCCTGTGGGTGTGGGGCGCCGATCCCTAGGCTCGTGCCATGCGTGTACTTTTCGCCTCGACCAGCGGATCGGGCCACTTCAACCCGCTTGTCCCGTTCATCGACGCCTGCACGGCGCGTGGGGACGATGTCCTCGTCGTCGCACCGCCGAAGCTCGAACCGTTACTGGCGGCCCGGGAACAGCCCTACCGCATCGGCGGGGAGCCGCCGGAGGCCGAGCTCGTGCCGCTGATGATGCGGGTGTTGGGGCTGCCTGCGGACGAGGGCGTGTCCCTGATGACCAGGGAGGTGTTCGGCAGGGTGTGCACCACCGCCATGCTGCCGACGCTGGAGGAGCTCTGCCGGGAGTGGCGGCCGGATCTCGTCCTGCACGAGATGTACGAGCTCGCATCGGTGGTGGCGGCCGAGCGCCACGGTGTCCCACATGCCCAGGTCGCCGTTTCTGCCGCGCAGTTCGCCGAGTCCACCGACGAACTGCTCCGCCCGGTACTCGATTCGTACGGTGCGGGCATTGCGGAACGGCTCCGGGCCTCCCCCTATCTGACCCGGCTCCCCGCTTCCCTGGACCCCTCGCCGTACGCGGTGACCCGGCGCTACCATCAGCCACCCGCCCCGAACGCTCTGCCGGACCGGTGGCACGGCGGCGAAGAACCGCTCGTCTACGTCACGCTCGGCACCGAGGTTAGCGGCATGCCGAACGCCTCCGCCCTGTACCGGGCGGTACTGGCGTCCGTGAGCGGGCTGCCGGTGCGCGTCCTGCTGACCACGGGTCCCCTCACCGATGTGTCGGACTTCGGGGCGATCCCCCGCAATGTCCATGTGGACAAGTGGGTCCCCCAGGCCGACGTACTGGGCAGCGCCTCCCTCGTACTCTGCCACGGCGGTTCGGGCACGGTCTACGGCGCCCTCGCCGCCGGTGTCCCGCTGGTCTGCGTGCCCCTCTTCGCCGACCAGCCGACGAACGCAGGGCTGGTCACCGGGGCGGGCGCAAGTCTGACCGTCACGGCAGACGGACCGGGTCAGGAGACGGCGGGGTTCGGTCCGGACGGTGTCGCCCGCATGCGGTCGGCCGTCGAACTGGTACTCAAGGAACCGTCGTACCGGGCGGGTGCCGAGCGCCTGGCGGCCGAGATGTGTGCCACGCCGACAGCCGGCGAACTGCTCGGCAGTCTCGGGGCCGGTCCGGCGCCCGGTCTTCGCTGAGACCGGGGCAGGGGACAAGCGGCGGTCAGTGCCGGAACCAGGAACTGGGCGTGGTCCGGCTTTGCCGGCTGTACCGGGCGGCGGCGGAGGCCCAGTCGTCGGCGGGCGCCTGAAAAGGACGGTCCTGGCAACGGCCCGGTGCGTGGCCTCGCTGCCGTCGCACATGACGCGTGGCCACCCGATGTCCGCGGTACGGCATCGGGTGGCCACGCGTCGTCAAGGGCACTCCCCGGGCAGCAGGCCGGGAGGCCGACGAGCGAGGCGCTGCCGGTCAGCAGGACCTGAGGGCTTCCGCCGTTCTGCCCACCGAGATCGAGGCCATGGACGTACCGCGGGATCTGCAGGTGAGAGCCTCGTCATGATGGACTCCGGTTCCCTTCCGTGGAGCCTCGAAGGTCGCCTATGGCGTCGGCGTAGTAGATCGACTCGGTCAGATGGAAGGCGAGCTGGCGGAAGGTCCAGCCGTCGCCAGGTGAGTTGTCGAGCTGTTCCGGTGTCAGGGAGTTGAGGCGGGCCACCCAGATCCGGGTGAGCCGGGTGAGGCGGCTGCGCGCCTCGTCGAGGTCTTCCTCGGTGAACGGGGCACGATCCGCCTCGGTGGTGGACATCGAGGCGTGCCAGTGGTCCGGCTGCGGCTCCTCGCCGACCATGCGGGCCTCCAACTCGGCCAGATGGTCGACCAGATGGTCGGCAATGCGGCGGATGGACTTGTGTGGGGTATAGACGCGGTCGTCGATCCGTGCGGGCTTCCCGTCCCAGGCCGTCCAGGTCTCCGCGAGGGCCAGGAAGCGGTCCATCATGGCGGCGATCAGCTCCGCCGGGTCACGGTCATCGGTGGCAGGGCTGTCGTCGTCGGTCCCGTCCGCAGCCGGTACAGGGATCGGCTGCGGCTCGGCGAGGGTGGCCGGGACATCGGCGTACTGATGGAATTCGTGCGTGGAGGAGGTCATACCGCCACCGTAGGCACGGAAGAGTTCGGCAGCCGCCGAACCATGCCCGGGGCAGGGCGGTCGTACGTCGTCGCTCCCTTGCGCCGGACTCGCCGGGATTCTCGCCGACCCGACGTGGGCGGCCCGGTGTTCCCTCCCCGTCCCGACAATCTGTGCAGCGCGGCGCAGGCGTCGTCAGCTCGGGTGTCCCGGCGTACCTGTCGTACCAGGTTCCTCACCACGGCAGTCCGGATCACATAAGCTCGAAGAATGGCGAAGTACTTCGACGTACACCCCGAAAATCCTCAGCGACGCACCATCAGCACGGTGGCTGACACCATCCGCTCCGGCGCTCTCGTCGCTTACCCGACGGACTCCTGTTACGCACTGGGATGCCAGCTGGGCAATCGTGACGGCATCGGCCGGATCCGCTCGATCCGGAACCTCGACGATCGTCACCACTTCACCCTCGTGTGCCAGGACTTCGCGCAGCTGGGTCAGTTCGTACACGTCGACAACGACGTGTTCCGCGCGATCAAGGCAGCCACGCCCGGGAGCTACACCTTCATCCTCCCGGCGACGAAGGAGGTGCCGCGTCAGCTGCTGCACCCGAAGAAGAAGACGGTCGGAGTCCGCATTCCCGATCATGTGGTGACCCAGGCCCTGGTCGCCGAGCTCGGTGAGCCGCTGCTCTCCAGCACCCTGCTCCTGCCCGACGAGGACGAGCCGATGACACAGGGCTGGGAAATCAAGGAGCGGCTCGACCACGAGGTGGACGCGGTGGTCGACTCGGGTGACTGCGGCACCGAACCGACGACGGTCATCGACTTCTCCGAAGGCGAAGCCACGATCGTGCGCCGAGGAGCAGGCGACACCACACGGTTCGAATAGCCATACACCGATGGCATCACCACGTGCGAGGCATGGGACCGCGTGCCCCTGCCTCGGATGCCACTTGGTCGGCCTCCACGCGCTCAGCTGTCTCCGCCCTCAGGGTCCGGGCCCAACAGGTGTGCGTGGACCGGGATGAACCTGCCTGCCGAGCGGGCCTGTTCGAGGGCGGGGAGCCCGGGAAGGCACCATGCTTACGTCTCGGTCACGACGTCAGGACAGGCCCTGGGCATGTTCTGGCCGGGTTCGGCCACACCGGCACGACCGGTCAGTAGGCCGAGTTGACGTGGTCGATGGAGCCGTAGCGGTGGGCGGCGTAGTTGGCGGCGGCGGTGATGTTGGCGACCGGGTCGTAGATGTTCTTGGAGGTGCCGTTCACGTGGTACGTGTTGAACGTGGGGTCGATGACCTGGAGCAGGCCCTTGGACGGGATGCCCTTGGTGGCGTTGGAGTCCCAGTTGTTGATGGCGTGGGGGTTGCCGGCGGACTCGCGCATCAGGTTGCGGTGGATCCCCTCGTACGTGCCCGGGATGCCCTTCGCATGCATGACCTTCAGCGACTCCTTGATCCAGGTGTCGACGTTGCCGCCGGACTGGGCGGGGGTGGCGGCCGAGGCGGCCGGGGCGCCTGCGACGGTGCCGGCCACGACCGCGGCACCGGCTGCGAACATACCCAGCGAGATCTTCTTGGTCCTGGCCATGCGGGCGAACTTCGTGGACATCGCGTTGAACTGCATTCGGTAATTCCTCATCTGTTGTCGGGCGATGCCAAGAATTATTAAGCGAAGGAGAAATGCGGGTCAATGGGCCCCTTTTACTATTCGAATTCGTACCGGCTGAACGGAATGGTTGAGGAATCGCCGTAAAGGCTGCGGAACGTGCCGCGAGGGTCTACTAACCGGCTTCATAGTGACGTCCGTCATATGGCCCACTCCACACGGCAAATGCCTCAAATCGGCACAAGAGTGGCGTAAGTCATGTGGCCTGCGACACATTAAGGGCGCTCTATTCGCTCACCGTAATTCCGAATGACCACACTGTATTGGCGGCGTGGTGGCGATTATCGGCACGCATCGGTGGGAAGTATCGACCGATGGCCGATGACCGGTGCGTGACCGGTCCGGTGACGCCGCACGACGTCGTTACACAGCGCGTGTCGCCGTCGGGCGACAGAGCTGATTCTGCATCGCGCGGCGGATCAGCGGGTGAGGGAAGGCTGTACCTGCGGGGTCTGCTGCTGAACGGGCGGCGGAGGTCGATGCAGCCGATGGGTGGGCGCCTCGGTGCGGTGCCGTCTCCGACACCGCGTCGTGTCCGGTGTCGTGGCGAACGGCGCCGCCCGCGTACCCGCAGACCGGCGAAGCGTTTCCCGGCCCTGGCACCGAGCCGTCACCGCCGGCACCTGGTCCATGCCGTCATCCAGGTGCTCAAAGCGTTCGATGCGCCACAAGGCTCTCGGTCCGCGCGCGTTGAGCGGCGACGATGCACGTCAGCAACCCGGCTCCCCAAACCGCCGGCTCATGCCCGCGTCTCCGTGCCGAGCGCGGAGCGGGACCGTCGCATCGTGCCCGCGTAGATCGCCGCCGCCACAGCGATGCCGACGGGCAGAGCGAGGTCCACTCCGTCCAGGGCGCGGGCGAGCGGGCCGGCGTAGACGGTGCTCCGGCCCCCCTCCAGCTCTTCGATGCCCATTCCATGCTGGCCAGCCCCCGCGCGCTCGAAATCGCCGGCGTCGACGGGCCACGCCGGTTCGCTCAGGCCGCCGAGGTCGTCTGCGACGAGGCGGGCCGGCCGACGGGCCTGCTCCTCGAGGACGCCGCCTGTGAACTCGTCGAGCGCGCGGCCCCCCAGCCCACGCACGCGGAGCGCCGGGCCCGCCTCGCCGCCGCGCTGCGGAGCATGGCCGCCGCCGGTCTCACCGGCGGTCACGCCATGGACGCCAACGGCGAGAGCCTCGCGCTCTACACCGAACTCGACGCGGCCGGCGAGCTGCCGCTGCGGCTGCGGATCGCGCCCTGGTGTCAGCCCGGTACCGACGCCGACGCGCTGCGCGCCCTCATCGAGGAGCAGGGCACCGGGGGCGGGCTCTGGCGCACCGAGGGCGTCAAGCTCTTCATGGACGGCACCATCGACAACGGCACCGCCTGGCTGGAGCGCCCGGACTGCCACGGCGAGTCCACGCACGCCTTCTGGCCCGACCCCGCCTACACCCGCATCGTCGGCGAGCTCCACCGGGCCGGGGTCCCCACCGCGACCCACGCCATCGGTGACGCGGCCGTCCGGCACGTCCTCGACTCCGTCGACAAGGCCCTGGCCACAGGCGATCGCGTGGTTCGGCACCGGATCGAGCACATCGAGACCGTGCCCGACGACACCCTGCGCCGCTTTGCCGAGCTCGGCGTCGTGGCCTCCATGCAGCCCAGCCACTGCTGCGACTTCACCCGGGCCGACCACACCGACAACTGGTCCCGCCGCCTCGGCGAGGAGCGCGCCTCTAGCGCCTGGCGCTGTCGGGATCTCTGGGACTCCGGCGCCACCGTCGTCCTCGGCTCCGACTGGCCGATCGCCCCCTATCCCCCGCTGGCCGTCATGGCGGGAGCCCGCCACCGCCGCCCCAGCCGCGATCTCACCCAGCCCCCGCACGGCCCCGACCAGGCGCTGACCGCCCTGGAAGCCCTCCAGGCCATGACCATCAACCCCGCCTACGCGGCGGGCGAGGAACACGAGGCCGACCGGCTCGCCGTCGGCCACCGCGCCGACCTCACGGCCTTCGCGAACAACCCCCTCACTGCTCCCGCCACCGATCTGCCCGAACTCCCTGTGGTGCTCACCGTCCTCGACGGCCACCCCACCCATCGCAGCCCGAGCCTCTGACCCGTCATGTCAGCTGACCGAAACGCATCTGACGGTTCGGGAGGCTGGTTCCGCAGGCCCGGACGACGCGGCACGGGAACACCGGCCAACCGCACGGGCGTCGGTCCGCACACCAGCTGACCACGGCAGCGAGGGCTGCCGCGGTCAGCTCCATGTGCTCAGCACATGCGGCAGGTGGGAGCCGTGCCGCCGACTGCGCGGCTCCCACCCGGTCGGCTACTTCCGCACACCCACCGCGCGGATGATCTCCTGCTTGACCGAGCCGCCCTTGTCGTCGGCGGCCGAGGCCCGCACGGACATGTACTGCGCGCCGTCCGGCACCCACACCGAGCCGGCCCAGGCGGCGGACTTGCCGCGTACGCCGTCGAGTTCGACGGACGTCCACGTCGCGCCGTCGTCGAAGGAGACCTCCAGCGTGGAGCCGGTGATCCTCCCGGTGTCCGGCGCGCCCTTGACGTACTCGGAGAAGATCCCGAGATCCAGGCGCTTTCCGGCCCGCACATCACCGTGCAGGTCCGTGTCGACGTCGAACCCGAGGTTGAGCATCGGCAGATACGTATACCGGTCGGCCGGCGTGGCGGACGACTTGAAGGTCCATTCGGAGTGGCCCTTCGTGGAGAGCCGCCAGACCTCCGGGTCCAGGGTGGTGTCGGTGACCACCTTGAAGTCCTGCTCGGTCGGCTTGACGTTCCGGGCGTACGCCCCCGAGCTGGTCCTCCGGTCGACCCGCACCCCGTCCACGTACACCTCGGTGAACTGAGTCATCGAGCTCTCGTGCCACACATCACCGAAGCCGGTGTGGTCCGGTCCCGAGTCGCCCCAGCCCGGCGTGTTGAACTCCAGGTCGTTGCCCGCGCGCTGCTGGCCCCAACCGAGGCCGGTACCCAGCCACGGGTGCCAGACCGGCTTGAACCAGTCAGTCCCGGAGCGGGTGCCGCCGCGGTAGTGCACGATGCCGCTGCGCTCCTCGAGGGCGCCCGGGCCGCTGGACATGGACTCGTGCCAGCCCTGGTCGGGGCCGGCGCTGATGTAGTCGGTGCGCTCCGCGGGGAACTTGATCTTCTCCTGCAATCCGATGCCGTAGGGGAAGCTGTCGGTGATCGAGTAGCGGAACTCGCCGCCGTCGGCGGACTTCGGCGCGTGGAACTTGTTGTTGACCACGGCCAGTTCGCTCTTGCCCGGCCGGTACGTCAGATCAGCGGGGATCGCCCCCGGGTATCCCTCGGTGAGGTCGTACACAAACGGCGTGAACTGGGTGCCGGTCAGTTCCACGCCCCGGTCGAGTCGAGCGGCCTCGATCAGTCGCGCCCCGTCCGCCGCGTTCACCGTCGCGATGTACAGCGGACGTGTCGCCCCGCCGACCCCGCTGAAGTTGGCCATCAGCCGCCCGGGAACCTCGTCGGTGACGAACAGGGCCTTGGCGCCCGCGTCCTGCGCGTTCTGGGCCAGTTCGGCGGGCGTGATCGCGTCGGTGCGGCGCACGACCACCGCGTTGCCCGTCACGTCCTTGCCGGCGTAGTCGGCGGGGCTTCCGGTGCCCGCGTCCACCAGGGACATCCGCTTCCGCCCGGTGAACAGGTCCGATCCGTACTGGACGGCCGTCTCGCCGAGCCGCCGGCCACCTGCTTCGACATCGAGTTGCGGCTTGCCGAGCCGCCAGACGGTCCGGTACTCGAAGGTGCCCGTGGCGGGCTTGCGGGTCGGCGCGGCGAAGATGCTGTCGTACTTCGGCGGGACCTGTACGGCCGGCGCGAAGGACGCGCCGTTCGCGGACCGGTTGAACCTCATAATCAGCTGACGGGTCTGGGTCCGCCGGTCCACCTCGGCCCGGATCTCCCGCAACTTCGTCCCGTCGAGGGTGACTTCACGATCACGGTCCATGGTGACCTCGGGCTCGGTGAGCAGACCGAGGCCGAGCGAGTCCTTGCCCTTGCTGCCACGCACGTCGAGGAAGCTGGACAGGGTGTACATGCCCGGCTCCAGGCGCAGCTTGAGCGTGCCGGAGTCATCGACCGCGGCCGGGAAGGGATCTGTGTCCTTGGCCAGCTTCTTGACAGCCAGGTATGCGGCGGACGCCGCGCCCTCGCGGTCCTTGACGTGGACGGTAAGGGTGTAGCGCTCGTTCTCCTTGGTCAGGCCGAAGGCCGTGTGCGCCACCACGGTGTCGCCGTCCTTGGCGACGATCCGGCCGGAGGTGGCGCCGACGGGCGCGGCGGTGCCGTCACCGGTGACCGTGGTCTGCGCGGTGCCGTGTGCGGGCACGGTGAGGGTGGAGTCGGCGAGGGTGACCACGCCGGCGGGAGCGCCCTCGGCGGTCAGCGCCAGGGTGACCGGCCGGTCGGAGGCGTTGGTGTAGGTCAGCGTCTTCGTGACCGGCTTGTTCCCCTCGTACGGCCAGCTGGTGAAGCCGAGGTCGGCGCTGCCGGTCGCGGTGATCTGCGCGGCGATCGCGGACGGGACGTCCACCCGGCCCGCACCCACCTCGTACGACGTGCCGCTGATCTGCTTGGACGTGCTCATCAGCCCGTCCTTGAGCTGCTGTCCGCTCCAGTCGGGGTGCTTCTCGGCGAGCAGCGCCGCCACACCCGCGACGTGAGGGGTGGCCATGGATGTGCCGCTCTTCGATGTGTACGGGCCGCTGCCGCTCACGAGCTGCGAGCGCGCTGCGAGGATGTTCACGCCCGGCGCGGACAGGTCGGGCTTCAGCGCGTTGTCGCCGAAACGCGGGCCCTGGCTGGAGAAGGGGGCACGCCTGTCGACGGAGTCGACCGCGCCGATCGTCAGCGCGGAGTCGGCCGCGCCGGGGGAGCCGATGGTGCCGGGGGAGTATGCGTTGCCGGCCGCGATCACGAACAGGGCGCCCGTGTCCTTGGAGAGGGTGTTCACCGCCTGGGCCATCGGGTCGGTGCCGTCACTGCCCTGCGACGATCCGAGGCTCATGGAGACGATCTTGGCCTGGACGTCCTTGGCCGCCCACTCCATACCGGCGATGATCTGCGACTCGGATCCGAAACCCTGGTCGGTGAGAACCTTGCCGACGGCGAGCGTGGCGCCGGGCGCGACGCCCTTCTCCTTGCCGTCGGACGCCGCACCGCTGCCACCGACGGTGGACGAGACATGCGTGCCGTGGCCGTTCCGGTCGGCGACCTCCTGGCCGTCGATGAAGCTCTTGGTCTCGCTCACCCGGTCCTTGAGATCGGGATGGGTCAGGTCCGCGCCCGTGTCGAGGACGGCGACCTTGACACCCTTGCCGGTCAGCCCGGCCTCCCAGGCCGCGGGGGTGCCGATCTGGGCGTTGCTGGTCTCCATCGCGGTCTTGACGCGGGCGTCCAGCCAGATTTTTTCGACGCCGCCCGACAGATGCACACGGCCCGAAGTCGCGCTGCGCGCCCCCGAGGTGACGTCCGGTGCGACCGTGCGCCAGAACTCCCCGGACTTCGACGCCTCCAGGGCCGCACCGCCCACGCTCGGCAGCCCACGGACCTGGCGGGCTCCGTGGGGCGTCGCGCTCCGGGCGTTCTTCGTGTACGTCACGATGAGCGGCAGGCCGTCGGAGGACGAGTCGCCGAGCCCCTGCTCGATCAGAGCGGTGACGTCGAAGAGCTCGGCGTCGAGGACGCCCGCCTGGAGGTAGGGCCGGGCCTCGTCAGGTACGACGTTGATCCGGCCGTCGGATATCTCGCTGCGAACCGCTCCGGTCGCGCCCTTGGGACGCTCCACGGCGACCGACTTCCGGCCCGCGCCGAGGTCGGTCACGGTCACCTGGTCACCGGTGATCAGGGTGACGGTTCTCGCGGTGCTGGGTGCGTGTACCGGTAACGTGGCACGGTCGGTGCCCGCCCTCGCCGTCCCCAACGCCCCGGCTGCGACGGCCTGCCCGGCCGGCAGCAGTACGAGCGACAGCCCGGCTGCCAGCAGCTGGGACCTCCGTCTCGCGGATGCTCTGGTCATGGATGTCTCTCCTCCGCGCACCCGGTGAATGGGTGGTTCCGGGTGCTGCGAAGAATTTATGCGGCAGCAACTTGCTTGTCGCCGTTCGGTGTTGGCGCATATGCGCGTGGCGCAGACTCGCCAGCAACGGCCGCGGAGCACGGACTCGCCTTACGGCCTCCCCCACGGCAGGGAGTGGATCAGCGAGCGGCGTCGTGCGGCTTCGATGGCAAGGCGGAGGACGGAGTCGACGCGGAGCGTCGGTGACCGACGACAACGCCGCAAGCAAAGTCGCAGGGCGCCGGGAGCCCACTCCCTGTCGCGGGGCAGGCCGTTACGCCCAGCCGTGGTGGCGGGCGTACCAGCCGAGCTGGATGCGGGTGGTCGCCCCGGCCTGGACCATCAGCCCCTGGATGCGCCGCTGCACGGTGCGCGCCAACATGTCCACCTGCGCGGCCACCGCGTGGTCGGTGAGACCGGCGAGCAGCAGACGCAGTATGCGGGTGTCCATGACATCGATCCCGTGGTGCGGTTCGCCGTAGGGGCGGGCCCGTTCCCACACGGCGTCGAAGAGTGCCTGGGCAACGTTGGCGAGTCCGCCGCGCAGGACGAGGCTGGGGTCGACCTCGCTGCCGGAGCCACGCAGCGGGAGCATCGCCGTCTCGCCGTCGCAGACGATGAGCTTGAGCGGTACGCCATCGACCGTCCGGATCCGCATGCCCCGGGCGAGCGACTCGTCCACGTTGTCGGCCGCGCTCGGTTCGCCCAGGAACGATTGGTCAATGACGGCGCGTACCTGCAGGCCGCGCGACAGCACGGTCGGCTCCTCGGTGTTCTCCGGACCGACCACCTGGACGTCGCCGGTGACGAACGTGTCGATGGCGTGCCGGGAGGAGAGCGGGAGCTGGAGGTACCGCTGGCGCACGGCATCCCGCCCCTCGATGACCTCCACGAGATCGCGCTGCGCGCGTCCCATGGACCCGGTCCGGTAGGTCTCGACCAGCTCGGCAAGCGCGAGTTCTGCACGATGGAGGCGGATGCGGCGCTCGGTCAGTTCCGTGCCGAGCGCGACCGACGGTGGCGCGGCGACATAATGACCGCTTCCGGGCCGCCTGTTGACCAGGGCGCGAGCCGCGAGGGAGTTCAATGCGTCCGCGACTTCCGCGTCGGGGACGGCCGCCGCCGCGGCCACCTCTGCGAGCGAGGCCGAGGGCCGCTCGATCAGTACCCTGTATACGGACTCCTCGCAGGCGCCGAGCCCGAGATCCTCCCGGCGATCCGACTATGGCTCCGACAGTGATCCGCCGCAAAGAACCTGGAGACGCTTCAGGTTCCGGTCCAGGATCGCCCGGAGCCGGTCCACGTCCGCGGGGTCCTGGGCCCCTCGCTTGGGCAGCACCGCGACTCCGGCCGCGCGCTCGCCGCCCAGCAGCACGAAGAGCCCAGGCGTCTCCAGGTAGTCCCGGAACACCGTCCAGTCGGTGGTGAAGGACACCCGCTCGCCGGTGCTGACCGCGCCGCGGTCGTCGGCCACCATGCGGCACTGCCCGTACGGCTCCACGATGCTGAACATCCGGCGGGCCATGGTGCGCAGCCCACGTACGGTGCCCCAGGACGCGATTCCCACGGAGAGCACCAGCGAGATACCCCACACGGGCAGCGCGGCATCGCGGAGCGCCGCGACGACGACCACAGCGGCCGCCGCCACCACCGGTGCCAGCAGCGCCTGGGCCCGGCCCGCGGGTGTCCGGCGGGCTCGCGCACGGAGCGCCTCCTCGAAGTCCGCGGCCGTCGGATGAACTCCGCGGCCGTGCCGCGGTCGGTGTCCTGATGCGAGAAATCCCCGTCCATGGTGTCCATGGACGGGGATCCTGGCTAGTGCCGTGACCGGCAGTTTTTGCCCCATGAGGAGCGTCGTCCAGTGCGTGCGATCGCAAGGCGGCCGGAAGTCCCCCAGTGGGGTCTCCCCTGCTCGAACGAAGTTGAGAGCTTGGGGAAGGAGCTACCAGGGCTTGTCGCCAACGCGGCGAGCGGGCGTGCTGGGCGGCGCGACGGGGCAGAGCTTGCCGGGAGGGGCACAAGGGGGTGTCCGTGGACGGACCGTACCGCAAGGCCCAGATCACCCGCGGGCGGCATGGGCGGCGGTGTGCCCGCGATGGCCCGGTCGGCGAAGCCGGTGCGGCGGGGGGCGGAGCCGTGGCGGTCGGCCGCCTGTGCCGGCCGCTGTTCGTCGCGGCTGGCACAGGGAAAGCGACGCTCCCCGGTCGGGCAGGCGCCCGGCCAGGCCCTGCCCGATGACGCCGGTGGCCCCTGCGACCAGGACGCGGGCTCCTGACAATTCCATCCGGCACTCCGTTCCGAAGGACGGTGGTTCTTTGCCGATGTACGCGCGACGTGTCGCGCCGGTCCGCGCGGGGCATCCCTGTGGCGCACGATTGAATCAGTGGCCTGAGGTAGATCTCATCGTCGCCGACCGGAGCATTTCCATGTCCCCTGCACCCCATGGCATCCACCGGGCGAAGCCGAGGCTGTGGTGAGTCGGTCGACGGCAAGCGGACGATGAGTGACCCAATGGGCATACATTGCTAGAAAATGTTAGGAATGTCGACATGGTCGACCATTCCGACCGATCCCGGAGCGGGTCGGCTCGGTCACTGAGCGGCAAGGGTCCGCGAAGCGTAGCCGGGCAGGTATTCATCCTGCAGGCGGTGGTCATTGTCCTGCTTGTCGCGGGCGCGGTTCTGGCGCTGGTCCTCCAATCGTTGCACGACGCCCAGACGGAGGCGGAGCGCCGCTCGGTGGCTACAGCACAGACGTTCGCACACTCTCCGGGGATTGTGGCGGCGCTCAAATCTCCCGATCCCTCCAAGGTGCTGCAGCCGCTCACCGAGGAGGCGCGGAAGCTGGCCGGCGTCGACTTCATCGTGGTGACGGACACACACGGGACTCGCTACACACACCCCCGTCCGGAGTTCATCGGGAAGACATTCGTCGGCACCATCGAACCGTCGCTGGCGGGCCGGGTCCACGTGGAAAACGTCCAGGGGCCCCTTGGCCATGAAGTCCAGGCGGTGGTCCCCGTCAACGCTCCCGACAACTCCGTCGTGGGCCTGGTGGCCGCCGGTCTCAGGGTCGAGAACGTCGCCAACGTGGTCGACAGGCAGCTGTTGGTCATCTTTGCCAGCGGGGCCGCTGCGCTCGTCCTGGCCACGGGCGGGGCCGCCCTGGTGGCCAAGCGGCTGCGAAGGCAGACCCGCGGGCTCGATCCCGCCCAGATGACCCGCATGTACGAGCACCATGACGCGGTGCTGCACTCCGTCCGCGAAGGAGTCCTCATCGTCGGACACGACGGTCGGCTGCTGCTGGCGAACGACGAGGCCGAACGGCTTCTTGATCTGCCGCCCGACGCCCAGGGACGCCCCGTCAAGGAACTGGAGAGCCTCGACCCGGCCACTGCGGAGCTGCTTGTCTCCGGCCGTGTGGCCACGGACGAGGTGTACTTGGCCGGGGATCGCATGCTGGTGGTGAACCAGCGGCGCACGGCCCGCAACGGAAGCCACCTGGGAACGGTGGCGACCCTGCGCGACTCCACCCAGCTCCTGGCACTGTCGGGCAAGGTGGAATCGACGAACGAACGCCTCAGGCTGCTGTACGACGCGGGGGTGGGCATCGGCACCACCCTGGACGTGACGCGCACGGCCGAGGAACTGGCCGAGGTGACCGTCCCCCGGTTCGCGGACTTCGTCACGGTCGACCTCGCCGCCCCCGTCCTGCTCGGGGAGGAGCCGACCGGCACGGCTGCCGACATGCGCCGCACCGCCGTCAGCGGCATCCGGGACGACCATCCCCTCCACCCGTGCGGCGAGCTCATCACTTTTCTTCCCTCCACGCCTCAGGCACGCGGATTCGCCACCGGCCGGTCGGTGATGGTTCCCGATCTGTCCTCCGCACCCGAATGGCACGCTCAGGACCCGGAACGGACAGGAAACATCGTCGACTACGGAATCCACTCACTCCTCACGACGCCGCTGCAGGCGCGGGGCGTGGTTCTGGGCATGGCCAACTTCTGGCGCTCGCGGGAGGCCGGAGCGTTCGACGAGGAGGACCGGTCACTCGCCGAGGAGCTGGTCGCCCGTGCCGCGGTCAGCATCGACAACGCACGCCGGTACACCCGCGAACACGCCCTGGCGGTGATGTTGCAGCGCAGCCTGCTGCCGCGCGCGCTGCCCGAACAGAACGCCCTGGATGTCGCCCACCGCTATCTGCCCGCACAGTCCGGAGTCAGCGGTGACTGGTTCGATGTGATTCCGCTGTCGGGCAACCGCGTCGCGTTGGTCGTCGGCGACGTCGTCGGCCATGGGCTGCACGCCGCCGCCACCATGGGGCGGCTACGCACCGCTGTGCACAACTTCTCCACGCTCGATCTGCCGCCCGATGAGCTCCTCGGCCACCTCGACGAGCTCGTGGACCGCATCGACAAGGAAGAGGGGAGCACGGACGTCGGTGCGGGCATCGTGGGAGCCACGTGCCTGTACGCGATCTACGATCCGGTCTCCCGGCACTGCACCATGGCCCGCGCCGGGCATCATCTCCCCGCGCTGGTCCACCCCGACGGCAGCGTGGAGTTCCCCGAGCTTCCTGCCGGGCCACCGCTGGGGCTCGGCGGCATGCCGTTCAAGACCGCCGAACTGGATCTGGCCGTGGGTGCTCAGCTGGTCCTCTACACCGACGGGCTGATCGAGGACCGCACCCGGGACATCGATGTGGGGACGGAGCTGCTCCGCCAGGCCCTTTCCCACCCCGGCCGTTCGCCGGAACAGCACTGCCGGGCGGTGCTCGACGCACTCCTTCCCACCCAGGCCAAGGACGACGTAGCACTGCTCATCGCCCGCACCCGCGCGCTTTCCGCCGACCAGATCGCCGAATGGGACGTTCCACTCGACCCCGCCGCCGTAGCCGGGATACGCGCTGCCGTCGCGGAGAAACTGGACGACTGGGGCCTGTCGGAACTGGCATTCACCACCGAGTTGATACTCAGCGAGCTGATCACCAACGCCATCCGGCACGCCTCCGCGCCGGTCCGGGTGCGGCTCCTGCGTGACCGCAGCCTGATCTGCGAGGTATCCGACGGCAGCAGCACCTCACCCCATCTGAGGTACGCGGCCACTATGGACGAGGGAGGCCGCGGACTGTTCCTCGTCTCGCAGATCGCCGAGGACTGGGGCACGCGATATACCCATGAAGGCAAGGTCATCTGGGCACAGCTGCCGCTGTCCGAATCCGCCGCGGGCGCGAACGACAGGGACCCGTCGCCGACGTCGTCGTCCTGATCAACCCCCGGCGGCGGATCCCGACCCGGCCCGCGATCGTGGCCACCGGTGAGCCGCCGCTCCACGCAAGGGCGGAAAGAGCCCATCCGCTTCTCGCGGATCCCGATTGTGCGGTGCACGGCCGCCAGCCGCTTCTCCGCATCCTGGTAAGGACTCTTTCCGTCAATTTCATGAAAGCACCCCGAGTGGCAGGCGGCCACCAGGGCCGAACAGCTTCCACCCGACCCCGGACGACCCTACCCGGCGCGTTTCCCGGCCCGCAGACTCGGAGATGCGGATCACTGTTCCGGAGGAGTCATGAAGCATCTGCGCACAGTCGACGATGTGATGACGCACGCCGCCCCTTCGGTCGACCGCCAAGCACCGTTCAAGGACATCGAAGGGGTGTTGCCCCTCAACGGCACCGTGCCCCGGTCGAGCCTCGCCCTCCGTCGTCCTGCGGTCGTGCCGGAGCGTCGACGGAGTGGTGAACGTGCCAATCGGCTCACGTACGAGCAGGACGACATGTCGGTCGACGCCCGAGAAGCCGCAGGGCGATAGGAGTGGACGGGTGAGACATCGAGACGTTGGCGAGCTGATGACCCGCGAGGTCGTCACGGTCCCGGGGAATGCGGCGTTCAAGGACATCGTGCGCACACTCACTGAGCACCAGGTGTCGGCCGTCGCGGTCGTCGACGACGTGGGGCACCCGCTCGGAGTGGTATCGGAAGGCGACCTTCTGCCGAAGTCGGCCGATCAGGGGGACTTCCTCCGGTCCCTGCCCGCTCCCGAGCCGCGCAAGCGGGAGAAAGCGGAGGGCACGCGGGCCGAGGAACTGATGTCTGCGCCCGCCGTGTGCGCCAGGGCGGACTGGACCGTGGCCGAGGCGGCCCGGCTCATGGAGGCGCAGAGCGTCAGAAGATTGCTGGTCGTGGACGAGGCGGACACATTGGTGGGCATCGTCAGCCGGCGCGATCTGCTCAAGATCTTCCTGCGCGACGACGAAACCATCCGCCACGAGATCACCGGCGACGTACTCGACCTGACCTTGCACCAGGACCCCGGCGTCATCACCGTCGAAGTGACCGACGGCCGTGTCGAACTGAACGGCTCGGTGCGGTTCAAGAGCCTGATCCCAGTGATCGAACGGCTGTGCCGCACCGTCGACGGAGTGGTTCATGTGGCACAGCACCTCGGATACGCCGTCGACGACGCATCCGACCGCTGACGTACGGCCTTCTCGCGGCACCGGCCGTCTGCGTCCGGTGCCGCGGACCGCGACCTGCGCCGGTCCGATGACCGACGGATGCCCGCCGTTCCACTCCGGCATGGGCGAGGACGAGCCCTTCGGTACACCCCACAGCACCGCACTCGTGAGGAGGGCGCCTTGGACCGCCACATCACCGTCGGCCTCGACGGATTCCCTGAAAGCGCAGCCGCTGCCCGCTGGGCGGCGCGCGAGGCCCGTCTGCGGGATGCGGCCCTGCACCTCGTCCATGCCGAGCCATGGTCGTTGCCGCTCGGCATTCCCGCAGCGGCCTCCGATGCACGGCGTGGCTGGGCCGAAGCCGTCCTGCAGGAATTGGCTGACGAACTGCGCCGCGCTCACCCGGAACTCGACATCGTCACGCAGTCGATCGACGGCCCGCCCGCAGCCTCGCTCGCCACAGCCGCGACAACTGCCGACATGCTCGTCATGGGATCCCGCGGGCTCGGCAGCGTGACCGGCTTCGTGCTCGGCTCCGTCGGCATGGCCGTCCTGCACACCACCGAGCGGCCGGTGGTACTCGTACGCAGCGGAGAGGACGCGCTGCCTCACGAGACCGAGCAGCACACCCCGCGCGACGTAGTCGTCGGCGTCGACATCAGCCGGCCCTGTGACGCCCTGCTCGCGTTCGCGTTCGAGGAGGCGTCGCGCCGGTCCTGCCCGCTGCATGCCCTGCACAGTTGGCCGCCCCCGCTGTTCTACGGGTACGGATCGGCCTACGATCCCGGAATACTTGCGCGCATCAACCAGAGCGTGACCACCGGCCTGGACCAGGCTCTCAGGCCTTGGCGGGACACGTTCCCCACGGTCGAGGTGACCGCCCGTACCCCGATGGGACACGCCGCGCAGCAACTCCTGGACGCCGGTGCCGACGCCGGTCTGATCGTCGTCGGTCGCCGGATCCGCCGCTCATTGCTGGGTGCTCACATCGGCTCCACCACGCATGCCGTGATCCACCACGCGACCTCTCCGGTCGCCGTCGTCGCCCACGGCTGAGCGGGCCTGCCCACTGTCCGTCCACCTCCTTGACTCGGCGGTGGTTCATGGATGGTCGGGTACCACTGCGACAGGACAGCTGGAGTGATGGAGCGCCGTGTGGGCTGTCCGGCCGAGTTGCAGACCCACGTGCCCCTTGCGCCGCGATGCACCCACGACAAGGAGGTCGGCGGCGGCGGACCGCCGGACGAGAACTTGATGGGCCGGCCCCTCGACAGTGGAGCGGGAGACGACAACGGCCGGGTTCTCCTCGATCGAGGCCTCAAGCGCTTGGTCAAGCTCTGTCGCCGCCCGCATCTCCCAGGTGAGGGGCGGCGGAGAGTCCTTGGTGTGCGACCGGCCGACCGCTTCGGACGCGGGGCAACGCCAGGCGTGTACTGCGTCGATCTCACAGTGCCGGGTGGCAGCCTCACGGAAAGCGAACCTCACGGCAGCCGACCCGTGGGCCACGTCCGCGACGCCGAGCAGGATGCGGCCGTGTGCTCCGGCTGTTCCTGCCGCGTCGCCACGTACCACGATGACAGGGCACTGGGCCCGGGACGCCAGGGCCAGACTTACGGAACCCAGCAGGAGCTCCTTGAACTGGCCCCGGCCCCTGGATCCGACAACCAGCATCGCAGCCTCGTGCGCCTCGTCGAGCAGCGCGTTGACCGTGTCCTCCGCCAGAACCTCGGTGGTGATCTTCAGATCGGGATTACGGGCGCTGGCGCGCGTGACCGCGGTGGCCACGATGGTGTCGGCCAGAATCTGCTCGGAGGGGCGCTCGGCGCTCCGATACAGCCCTGCCCCCTCGTAGCGTCCCCATCGGGAGGCGTACACAACTCTCAGAGGAAGGCCGTGACGGGCAGCCTCCTCCACGGCCCAGTCGACCGCCCGGAAGCTCGAATCCGATCCATCCACGCCCACGACCAGGGGCTGCTCCATGGTCCCCATCGCCTTTCGTCCCGTTGTCGTCGGATGCCCACGTCGCCACCGTGCCACCCCCCTGAACTTCCCAGGAGTAATGATCAGGACCCAATCCGGGACATTCGACCTAATATTCGTAATAAACGACGCGATCGATATATACCCCTCAGAAGGATCTGGCGTATGTGTCCGGTGTGGATCCATCCCGCTGCCCCGGCCCCTGTGCGTTGCTGACTCTTCCCCTCCGGCTCGGGTCCCGCCGTGCAGCGCGGCGGGACGACAACCCGAATGCCCTGCTCGCTCCCTCAGCAGGGCGCAGACTCCTCATGCGGGCAGTCGGCGGCCCGCGCGGGCGACGGTCGAAGCCAGGCTCACATATAGGGCCGATTGGTCCCCGGGTCACCCCCGTAGAGCCCTTGGGGACCGCAGTGCATTCGGCGCAGGCTGTTCTCACGTTCCGTCGGAGGAAGCATCGACATGACCGGAACCGAGTCACGACGGCAGCCTCGGCCCGCGGATGGCACGAACATGTGGATCCCCACGGGTAGGACCCGCACGCAGTACAAGGATGCACAGTGCCGAGAGGAGCACAGCTCCGGCTCAGGCACTGCCAACAACGATCTCAAGATCCGTGCCGCCCTGTGGAGGAGACCAGATCATGACCACTCCAACCATCCGGTCGCTGGGCGTCAAGCATCGGGACCGGCTCATGCAGTTCACCCGGGAAGTGTCGTTCCCGGAGGGGACACGCATCTTTGAGGAAGGGCAGCGTGCCGACCACTTCTGGATCGTGCGGACCGGCACCGTCAGCCTCGACTTTCACGTGCCGAAAGGACCGCCGGCGGTCATCGAGTCGCTCGGGCACGGAGAGCTGATCGGCTGGTCATGGTTGTTCAGCCCCTATGTGTGGCAGCTCGGAGCAGAGGCGATGACGCCCGTGCGTGCCTACGAACTCGATGCCGCGCAGGTGCGCCACGCATGCGACTTGGACCCGGAACTGGCCGCCGCCGTGGCCCTGTGGGTAGGCCGGGTGATAGCCCACCGGCTCCAGTCCACCAGGGCCCGTCTGCTGGACCTGTACGCACCGCACGGAAGTGGGCTGCCCCATGTCACCTGATCCGCCGTCCCGGTCGGACGGGCCCCGGTGAGGAGATCACCATGCCTGATTCACCGCACACGGTCAGCGATGTCATGACCCACACCGCCATCGCGGTGGGAGGACAGGCCAGTTACAAGCAAATCGTCGAGCTGATGAAAGAGTGGAGGGTGAGCGCCCTTCCCGTACTCGAGGGCGAGGGACGAGTGATCGGCGTGGTCTCGGAGGCCGATCTGCTCCCCAAGGAGGAGTCCCGGATCGACGACCCGACCCGGCCGGAGCTGCCTCTGACCGACAGACTGAAGGCGGGCGCCGTGAGCGCAAAGGAGCTGATGTCGAGCCCGGCAGTGACGGTCCATCCTGACGCCCCTATAGCAGAGGCAGCACGCATCATGGCCCAGCGCCACGTGAAGCGGCTGCCAGTGGTCGACGCGGCCGGACTGCTGGAGGGAGTCGTCAGCCGCAGTGATCTGTTGAAGGTCTTTCTCCGCTCGGACGAAGACCTTGCCGACGAGATCCGACGCACCGTCACAGACTTGTCCCACCCCGGAGGAGCGGTGACCGTATCCGTCGTGGACGGAGTGGTCACGCTCGGAGGTGCGGTACGCGACCGGACGCTCATCCCGTTGCTCGCCCGAGCCACCCGGGCGGTCGAGGGCGTTGTGGACATCCACCTGGACCTGAACCGGACCACGGGTTAGGAACCTGGGGGGCCGTTCACGAGGCGGACGCCCCGGCGGGCGGGTGGGCGGTGGCGCGATCACCGGCAGGTGATCGATGGGACCGCCCGGAAGTTCCCGACCGGATCGCAGTGGGTCAACCCTTACGTCTGACGACTGCGGGGTTGGGTCGCGGGGATGCGATGAGTGAAGAACAAAGCGATCAGCCCGGCAAGAGCAAGGATGGCGAGAGCGGCGCGCAGAGCGTCGACCCTCGCGTCGGCATTGGCATCGAGAGCGGCCTGGGCCGCATCCGTACGTGCACCCGCCTCGTCGAGTTGCTTCTTGAGCTGAGCGTCCGACAGAAACGGTACGCCACCTGAGAGCTCGATGTTCGCCCGTGCCTTGATTTCAGCCGGGATCGCTGGGCTCCGTTCAATGTTGGCGAGAAAGGAAGACGTCAGGGCGGCGATGAGAATCGACCCGGCCAGCGCGGTGCCGATCGATGCGCCGAGGTTGGTGACGGTGTTCTGGACGCCACCCACGTCGGCGCTCTGTTCGTCGGGCACCGCCGACACGGTGACCGACCCGAGCTGCGACGCCAGCGCCCCCATCCCGTATCCGATGAACAGGAGGGGAATAGTGACAATCTCCGCGCCCGACTCCGTATCGAGCGCCGCCAGGAGGACAATCGCCCCCACGAGAAGCGCGAAGATCCCCTGGCGCACCACGCGCCGCGGCGAAGCGTGCGGGAGAAAGCGTGGAATCGCGGTGGCGGCTGCGAGCAGCGTCAAAGACAACGGAAGGATGCGGACGCCGGTATCGACTGCCGGGAGGCCAAGCGCGACCGACAGATACAGCGGGACAATGAAGAACACACCCATCTGCACCAGATATTGAAAGAAGAACATCGTCAGGCCACCGGTGAGTTGCCGGTTTTTCAGGAATTCAGGGTCGATGAGCGGCTCCTTGCCGTGGTCCGAGAGTCGGACCTCCCAACGGAAGAAGAGCCAGACCAGGAACAGCCCTGCCAGCATCAACCAGACAACCAGGGAGATGCCGAGCATGGACGGGGTTCCGGCCTTGGGTACGAACCAACCCCATTCGGCCGAGCGGAGTACACCGAAGACGAAGATTCCAACGCCCAGGCCGGAAAGCAGCGCGCCAGGAATGTCGATGTGCGGTCGCCTGCCGAGGGGCGCGTCGGCAATACGGCGGGTGAACAGGAGGATCCCGACGACCACCACCACCTCGCCGGCGAACACCCAACGCCAGGAAAAATAGGTCGTCGCGATGCCGCCGATGATCGGCCCGAGTGCAATGGCCACCGCTCCTGCAGCGGTGACGATCCCGTAGGCGGCAGGACGCCGTTCCACAGTGAAGTTCCCCGCTACGAGCGACACAATCGCGGGCAGGATCAGCGCCGCCCCGATTCCCTCAAGGAACGACCATCCAACCAGTAGTACGGTGAGGTTCGGAGCGAGCGCGGTGGTGAGAGACCCGCAGCCGTAGACGACGCAGCCGGCCATGAAGGCGCGCTTACGGCCGACGAGCGCACCCACCTTTCCCCCGCAGATCATAAACATCGCCATCACGAGCGTGTAGGCGGTGATCGCACCCTGGACCCCGGTCACCGTCGTCCCCACGTCGGCGGCGACACTGGCGATGGAGACATTCATGACCGAGCTGTCGAGAGCCATCAGGAACTGACCCGCCGCCAATGTGATGAGAACAGTCCTTGCGGCTGGCATCCCTTCGGAGGTATCTGCTGCGACTGTCATGGGCGGAGCCTCGCACAGCTGCCGGCAGGCACATGGTCAGCGCTACATCAGATCAGTCAGTTGGCCGAGTGCGGAGAGCCGCACTGCCGGGCCGGCACAGCGGTCGGAAGTAAGACCGACCGGCAATTGGGGGGTGGGGGAAGGAGCGGGGCTGGGGTGCGTGCATCGCAAGGGGAGGATTGAGCCATGGCGGAGCCATGGTGATGGACGACAACGCCGCGAGGTGCGTGTCCCAGCCCCGTGACGCCGCCCCCCAATTGCCGGTCGGTCTAAAGGCTGCTGCAGCCGAGCCTCACCGGCGGGGAAGGCGCACAGCACCTACTCCGTCGACGGCACCGACGCCGCCCCTTGAATGGCGTTCCGCTCCCGGCACGCACGGTTTGCGGCCGCCCTCCCCCGTCAACGGGAGCTGACCATCATGACCTGCACGACCTCTGCCTCGTCATGCTCCGCAGCGGGTACCGGTGTCCGGCGGCTTGCGCGGGCGCAACAGAACGCCTGACGGTCACCTCCTCGCCGACGCAGCCTGTCCCGATGAAGGCCCGGTTCCCGGCGAGGAACCGGCCCCAATCCGGTCCCCGAAGAGCCGGCGCCGCCTTTGAGGACTCGCTACCGTCCACCCCCGCAACCAGGTTGGGGAGCTCCTGGGTGACATGTTCGGCATCGCCCACGACGGCAACCGGACAGCGCGCCTCACTGTTCATTGCCGCTCACTCGTCGTCCGCTTGCCATGCCGCGGGATCAGCTCGACCGGGCAGTTCGCATGGTGCAGCAGGCTGTGGGTGACCCGGCCGAGCGTCGGGCCGAAGTTCCCGGGCGAGCGTCGCCCGCCCATGATCAGCAGATCCGCGTGCCGACTCGCCTCAACCAGGATACCGGCGGCGGACATGCCCTTCTCCGCATCCGCCTCCACGGTGAGTCCCGGGAAGTCGGCACGGATACGGTCCGCCACTCCCGTCAACGTGCGAACGTGGTTGCGAGCCATCTCGTCCACGGCGTCGAGCATCGTCACGACATTCCCGACCGACCCCAGCACGTTCCATACGTGCAGAAGCCGCAACGACGCCTTGCGCAGCTCCGCCTCACTCGCCGCGTGACGTGCGCATTCCAGGTCGTGCTCGTCGTGGACGGCGGCCAACACGACATCTGCCGCGGGAGCGCCTTCGGTGCCGCGCACCACGACCACCGGCGTCCTGGCACCCGCAGCAACCTTCAGACCGACCGAGCCGAGCAACAGTGAGTTGAAACCTCCGCGACCACGGTTGCCCACCACGATCGTGCCGTGGTTTCCCGCCGCGGTGTGCAGGCTCACCACCGGTTCACGGCGGCTCAGCTCCTTCGTCACGCTCAGGCCGGGGTAACGCTCGGACACCATGGCTGCGGTCTCCTCGAGAAGATCTCGACCCGCGTGCCGAACCTGCTCGATGGTTTCCATGGACGCGTAGATCATCCGGCTGTCCGTGTCGGCCGCGTAGACGAGGTGCAGAGGACGATCACGCCGTAGTGCTTCCTCGGAGGCCCACAGCACTGCCCGCTTGGCGGGCTCGGAGCCGTCCACCCCGGCCACGAGCGCTCCGAGTACCGGGCCACCCTTGTCGCTGGTATTCATGGTTCCTCCTCACCGAAGGCTGCCGGTGCAGCTCCCACCCTGGCACCGCGCCCCCGCGCTGCGAGAGGGCCGCTCAGGACCCCGCGGGGGCCGAATGTCCCTGTCGGTTCCGCCGCCGCCAACTCCTTCTAAGGATGTCGCGAAGTTGCTCGCACAGCACAACATGAGCGGACTCCCTGTGCTCGACAGCGAAGACCGGGTGGTCGGTGTCGTCTGCGAGGGTGACCTGCTGGTAAGACGGACGGGCAGCGAGCCGGCGACTGGCGCCGCTCCCGATGGCGCGGGCCGACGGCCACCACCGCGGGAGCCGTGACAAGGCCCTACCCCCTGCGCCGGTGCCCACGCTCGGAGTATGGACATCCCCTCCCCGGGAGGAATCGTGCAGCACCTGCGCACCGTCAACGACGTGATGACCCACGCCGCGATCCCCGTCGACCGCGGAGCGGTCCTCCAGGACATCATGGAGTCCATCCGGTCGTGGCGGACGACGGGCGGGTCGCCGGTGTGGTCTCCGAGGCGGACCTGCTACCCAAAGCGCAGGGGGTGGACGTGCCGCGCTCCGTTACCGCCGGACATCTCATGACCGCGCCGGCGGTGCCCGTCGCTGTCGTCGCCCACCGGTGAGGAGCGGCGGCTCCTGCCCTTCACCGACCTGGATGCGCGGCATCGGATCACGCCGCCGCCGCGCCGCCTCTCGCGCAGAGAGGCCGCGCGGGCCGGTGCCGAGTTCCCGGCGCAGTAGTGGAAGCGGCTCCAGCGGGTCCGGGCTCGGCATCGAAGCAGATGCGGTGGTCCTGGCGCCGGTGGATCCGTCAGTCGTCATCGGCCCCCGAGTCCCGGCGCAGCCGGCCGGACCAGCGCGGCTCCACGCGCTCCCACTCCTGGTCCCATTGGGCGAGGCTGCGCGTCTCGACGCGACGGAGCCTGAGGCGGACAACCAATCCGGCGGACAGGGCAACCACGCCCATGGCACAGGCCCCTGCTGCGGCGGCCTGCACGGCGCGTTCTCCACGGGAAGGCGGGGCAGCCGAAATCCTGCCCGAGTCATCCACCCACAGCGTGACCGTCCGGCCCACCGGCGTATGGGGGGTGACTGCGATGGTGTCCGTATGAGGCTGGGAGGCGGGATACTCCCAGAAGGCCCGAGCCGTTGCTTCCGAAGCCCCCGCAAACCGGGCAGGGAGTCTGTCTTCGGCCTTGCTGACTGTTGTCGCCGCCACCTGGTGGCGGTGTCGGGCCTCGTGCTGTGCGGTCACGCTGTCGGCGTCCCAGACTTTGATTCCGACAGCAACACCGCAGAACACTGCCACGAGCACACAGAGCACGGAAGCGGCGAGCCAGCGGCTGCGTACACGGTCGGCAGCCCGCTGCAGCGGATTCGGGCGGCGCTCGAACGGTCGTCGCATTCGGCTTCCGTGCCGCTTCCGGGGCCATATGGACTCGGGTCCGGGCGAGTCGGACTGGAACATGTCACGCCTCCGCCCTGTGCCGTCGCCGTACCCGCACGCAGCGGTGGGTTCGGCACCTGGGAGATGAGCTCGGGTCCGGCCCCCCGGAAGAGTGCGGAAGTCTTCACCCCGGCCCGCTCCTGTGCGGGGCGGACACCGCCACCAGCGGTATGCCGCGCGACGCTGCACCGGCGTCGACCGGGCTCCTGCCGCACGGACCGGGGTGGCCGTTGCGTCAGGCCGTGGGGCGTTCCCGTCGGCGCAGCACCCTGCGTCGCCACCGCCCGGCCCCGGCATATCGGCCACCGCCGTCCTGACGGCTTTCCGCCGCCGTCCGCCGTCCGCGCAACGGGGATCCCGTGCACCGTTTGTCGCGGCTCGGGTTGCAGGGGCACCCACACGGTGAGGATGCCGTCCTCGTACGCCGCCTCGACGCCTTCCGTCGGAATCTCGGCCGGCAGGCGGACGCTGCGCCGGAACGAGCGGTAGCGGAACTCCGAGTGTTCCTTCTCCCGCCTGCTCTCGGTGTGCTCGGCGCCGATGGTGGGGGTGTCGCCCTCGACCGAGATCCGGATGTCTTTCTCGGGGTCCGTCCCGGGAAGTCCGGCTCGCGGCACGTACTGCCCGTCCTGGTCGCTCACCTCGATCGGGATCGGGTGAACGTCGATGGTCGGCCGCCCCACCGGGAACCGGGGGAAGCCGGCGCCGAACCAGTCCATGAGGTCGGGGAAGAGGCGGCCGTGCCTCCGCTCCATCTGCGTTCCTGACATCGTGTGCTCCACTTCCGGCGCCCGGGGGCGCCATCATCGATGTCCTTCTTCAATTTCGTCCTGCAGAGGACACTTCCGCTTGGGGCCAACGGGCCCCTGCGGGGGCCGTCCGGCCCCTCTCTGCCGGCTCGCCTCGGCGGGTGTATCGAGGACACCTCGCTCGTTCCGGTCGCAACCCCGCCGGTGCGTGCTGTGGAGGCCGTCAGTCCTGACGGCCCTTCCTGTGACGGCGGGCGGGGCGTCGGTCCGACGGCAGATCGAGCCATCGCACCGTGCCGGGGACGATCACGTGGGTGCGGCCGCCCAGGACCAGCCGGACGGCCGGGTGGTGGGAGTCCGGTACCGCGATCCGGAGCCGCTGTGCCCGTATCCGCAGGTCCACCTCGTGTCCGCGGAATCCGATGCGTACCCCGAATTTCGAGAGCTGGGGAAGCGGGGCCGGGGAGAGCCAGAGTGCGTCGTCACGGGTCTCCAGCCCGGCCATCACGCGCTGCACGAAATCGAGGGTGCCGGCCATCGCCCCCAGATGGATGCCTTCCGCCGTGGTGCCGCCCTGGATGTCGACCACGTCACCGGTCAGCGCCTCCTTGCAGTACGCCCACGCCTCCTCGCGGTGCGCCCGTGCCAGCACCCAGGCATGAACCAGGGAGCTGAGGGTGGAACCGTGGCTCGTACGCGCGAGGTAGTAGTCGACGGTGGCGCGCCAGGTGTCGTCGTCCAGCACATGTCCGAGACGCCGGAACAGGCCGCCGAGTTCTCCGGGTGAGAACAGGTAGCCGAGCATCAGCACATCGGCCTGTTTGGATGCCTGGTAGCGGTTGACCGTGTCGCCCTCCGCCTCAAGGATGCGGTCGAGCCGCCGGATGTCGCCGTAGCGCTTCCGGTAAGCGGCCCAGTCGAGTTCGTCGAGTTCTCCGTAACCGGCGAACTGGCTGATGACACCACGGTGATACGGCACATGCAGCCGACGGGAGACGTCCTCCCAACGCTCCAGCTCCGCGGGGTCGAGGCGTATGCGCTCCAGGAGGAGCTTGCGCCGGGGCTCGGGCAGGTCGCGGTACAGCTCCGTGGCCCGTGCCAGCACCCAGGCCGCCGTCACGTTCGTGTACGTGTTGTCATCTATGCCTGCAGTCCCGGCTCCCGGATAGGCGTCGTGGTACTCGTCGGGGCCGACCACACCGCGGATGCGGTACCGGGACAGCGGCGCGTCCCATACGGCACTGTCCGCCCAGAACCGGGCGATCTGCAGCAGCATCTCCGCGCCTTTGGAATGGAGGTAGTCCGTGTCCGCGGTGGCCTGGCAGTACTGCCACACGTTGTAGGCGACGGCCGAACCGACGTGATGCTGCAGATGGGAATGGTCGGGCAGCCAGCGCCCCGAACGTGGGTTGAGATGGAGTTCCTGGGTCTCCTCCCGGCCGTCGTCGGCACTCTGCCAGGGGTACATGGCCCCGGCCCGCCCCACCTGTTGTGCCGCGCGGCAGGCCGCGGGCAGCCTCCGGTGGCGGTAATCCAGAAGTTCCCGGGAGACCTCCGGGAATTGCAGACTCAGGAACCTCAGCACGAAGAGCTCGTCCCAGAAGACATGGCCCCGGTACGCCTCCCCGTGCAGCCCTCTCGCCGGTACGCCCACATCGAGCTCTGCCGTGTGCGGGGACAGCGTCTGCAGCACGTGGAAGAGGTGAAGTCGCAGAATCCTGCCCGCTTCGCCCGGAACCTCGATTCGGCTCCGCTGCCACAGGCCGGCCCACGCCCGATGGTGCGAGGCCAGCAGCTCGGTGAACTCCGGGGCCGTCCGCACACCGGCCACAGCAGCCCGCAGCGGGCTGCCGATCGCCGGGTCACGCGACGTGTGCAGCGCCACCGTCTTGTCCACGACGGCGTCGCATTCCGGATCCAGCGGCAGCACCAGTGTCTGGAAGATCTTCCGTGGGATCTGCCGGGGACGGGGACGCCGGCCGGACTCATCCGGCTGCCGCCCATGACCGCCCGACGTGGCCACGATGCGGGAGGCCAGCGCGAAGGCGATGTCCGACTCCACGGTGCGACATCTGAGCCACACCACGTCGTCCTGTTCCGTTCCGGTCGACCAGCCGGTCAGATGACAGTCCGACAGATCCCGGTACCGCGCGACACCGGCGTTCCGGATGTCGCCATCGATCGCCGCCTCCACCTCGATCGCCCCCACCCACCCGGTCGCGGTGAAGGCCGTGTGGAGGGCGGCGAGATGCGGGTTGCCCATGTGCACCAGACGGCACTGCTCGACATACAGGCGACGGCCTGCCTCGTCCTGGTAGACGGACCGGCGGGTCAGCGTGCCGCGGCGCAGATCGAGCGTCTGCCGGTGTTCCGCGAGATGTTCGTGGTCCGGTGACAGCCACGGTCCGGGGGCCGTACCGGCGGGGCGGATGCGGTAGCGCAGCGGCAGCCAGTTCGGCAGGTTGACCAAGTCGGCGTTCTCCACCTGCCGGCCCTGGACCGATGAGGTCAGCCGGTCGTAGCAACCCGCCATGTAGGTGCCCGGGTAGTGGGACCTGCTTGTGATGGTCTCGGATGCGGCTCCACGGGTGGCGAAGTACCCGTTGCCGAGCGTGCACAGCGCCTCGCGCAGCCGCTCCTCCTCCGGCTCGTACCCCTCGTACGACCACTCCCAGGCCCCCGCCATCAGTCGTCGCCGATCAGCAGTTCACCGGGATCGGACACCACGATGTCGGCGCCACGGCGCCGCAGGTCCGCGGCCTCGCCGGGACCGCCTGTCCGGTCCACGCCGACCACAAGTCCGAATCCGCCGCGGCGGCCCGCCTCGACACCGGCCAGGGAGTCCTCCACCACAGCGGTTTCCGAAACGGGAACCCCGAGGCGCCGCGCCGCCTCGACGAAGAGCGCGGGATCCGGCTTTCCCGCGAGCCCGAGCCGCCGCGCCTCATTTCCGTCGACCACGGCACCGAACTGCCCGATGAGGCCGGCCCGCGACAGGAGTTCCGTCGCGTGGCGGGAGGCGGACACGGCAGCACAGGGGATCCGCTCACTGCGCAGCGCGTGAAGGAGACAGACCGTGCCGGGCCAGACATCGACCCGGTGGGTGCGCAGCATTTCCGTGAACAGCTCGTCCTTGCGTGCGGCGACCGCCCCTACCGTCGCGGTACCGGGCGGGTCGTCCGGACTGCCTTCGGGAAGGTCCAGGCCTCGCGACGCGAGGAAGGCCGCCGCGCCGTCCTGCCGTGAACGGCCGTCGACGTGGCGGAGATAGTCGTCGACCGGATCGAAGGGCCGCTGTCCCTCCCGCTCCGACAGACAGGCGTCGAATGCCTTCTTCCAGGCCGCGGCGTGGCTCCGGGCGGAGTCGGTGATCACTCCGTCGGTGTCGAAGACCACGGCCCGCACGGAGTGCAGGCACGGGGCAAGAGACGGTACAGCTGCCATGAGCGGGGCGGTCCCTTCGCCAGGGGTTCCTTTCATGGCATCACGGTTCCGGGACACTGGCGCGTCGTGGACCTCAGTAGGGCAGCGGCCGCCCGGACGGAGTTCGCAGGTCGAGGGGCGGAGGCCCCGAGGGAGACGGTGGGCGACGGACGATTCTGATGCGGCTCACTGCCACCACCTCCTGGCGCTCACCGGGTATGTGCCCAGGTGCGTCCTCCACAATCCTGCGGCGTGAGATCCGAGCCCATGGGCCGATCGGTCCCGGACCGCCCCCCGTACGGCCCAAGCGGGCGGGTCGCTGAGCGGATCACCGTGAAAATGCACGTGGAATGCCGGTCAACGGGCTGATGCCGTTCAGCGGGTTCGGGTACGGCAGACCCCGGGGGTGCCCGATGACCGAGCCTCCCCCCGGAGCCCCGCCTATCGTTCATACCGAACGGTCGGGCACGCGGCCGGGCTGCCACGCGCGGAGCCGCCATCGCCCGCCAGGGACGGAGGACCCCATGTCGACGCACAGTCTGCTCGACACGCTCCCGCCCGAGAGCCGGCAGCTCCTTCTCGACACGGCGGCACACGAAGTGCCGCTGGTCCTCGACTCACGCGTCTTCGAGGAGGGCAGGCGGGCCGACCGTTTCTGGATCATCCGCTCCGGCCGGGTCGAGGTCGACCTCCATGTGCCCGGCCGCCGCCCGGCGGTCGTCGAGACCCTGGGCCAGGACGACCTGCTGGGCTGGTCCTGGCTCTGCTCCCCGCACGTGTGGCACATGGGCGCACACGTGGTCCACGCGGGTCAGGCCCTGGAGTTCGACGCCGCGACCGTCCGCGCGCTGTGCGCGGCCGATGCGGTGCTGGGCCGGGCGGTGTACAAGTACGTGGCCGAGACAGTGGCGGAGCGGTTGTACGGAACGCGGACGAGGTTGCTCCAGCTGTACGGTCCCCAGGCCGACATCGCCGAGGACTGAACGGCCCGGGTGGCACAGGGGCCGATCGGCTCTGGTGCACCGTCGGTGTGCGGGCCACGATGAACATGGGGCCGGTGGCAGAGCCCTGCAGAAGCGAGGTGAGCGCCATGAGCGGCGAAGCCGCGTTCTCCGCACAGCATCCGATCCGCGTGTTCCTGCTCGACGACCATGAGGTGGTCAGGCGCGGGGTACAGGATCTGCTCGACGCGGAACCCGACATCGAGGTCGTCGGCGATGCCGGTACGGCCGATCACGCGCTGGCCCGTGGCCCTGCGCTGCGCCCGGATGTCGCAATCCTCGATGTGCGGCTCCCGGACGGCGACGGGATCAGCGTCTGTCGTGAACTGCGTTCACGGATGCCGGAACTGGCCTGCCTGATGCTCACCTCGTTCGACGACGACGAAGCACTGCTCGACGCCATCATGGCGGGCGCAGCAGGCTACGTGCTCAAGGAGATCAAGGGATCCGACCTCGTCACAGCCGTCCGCACGCTGGCTTCCGGGCGCTCCACCCTCGATCCGGCGACCACCGCACGGCTGATGGACAGCCTGCGCGGAGAGGGTTCCGGCACCGAGGCCGAGGATGCGCTCTCCGTACTGTCTCCACGGGAGAAGGACGTTCTTGCTCTGATCGGTGAAGGACTGACCAACAGTCAGATCGGCAAACGCCTCTATCTGTCCGAGAAAACGGTCAAGAACCACATTTCCCGCCTCCTGGCGAAGCTCGGCGTGGAGCGCCGTATTCAGGCAGCCGTGATCGCCGCGCACAGACCGGCACCGTCCTCGCCGCCCTCGGCGAGCGGTCGCGAGTACTGACGCCGACGCCGCAGCCTGCCGCGCGGTCCACGGATCACGTCAGCCGCAGAGGCACGCGCCACCTCACCCGGGTGCCGCCCTCCGCCGATGGCTCGACCGTCATGTCACCGCCGAGGTTCTTGGCGCGCTGCGCAAGGTTGTCCAGCCCACTGTGTGCGCCGTCGTGTTCCGGCATGCCCACTCCGTTGTCGGACACGACCAACGTCAGTGCTCCCTCACCGACCACCATCGAGACGTCCACCGAGGTCGCCCGGGCATGGCGTGCGACATTGCTGAGCGCTTCGCCGAGCACCGCGATCACCTGGTCCGCGGTCTCAGCCGGCACATCTGTGTCGATGAGCCCTCCCATGCGGAGAGACGGCTGGAAGCCCAGGGCACGTGCGGCCTGCTCCACCGCGGTCAGCGTGCGGACGCGCAGCCCTTGTCCGGCACGGCCCGATTCGCGTGCGCGGAGGCCGAAGATGGTGGACCGGATGATCTTGATGGTCTCGTCGAGATCGTCCACGGCCCGCAGCAGCCGTTCACTGGCCTGGGGGTGGTCCACGAACCGCACCACGCTCTGCAGGGTCATACCGGTGGCGAACAGTCTCTGAATGGCGAGGTCGTGCAGGTCCCGGGCGATCCGGTCCCGGTCCTCCAGCAGGGCGATCTGCTCGGCGGACTCGCGCCGTTCCGTGAGTTCCATCGCCAGCGCCGCCTGCCCGGCGAACGTCAGCAGGGGCGCGGTCTCCCACTCGGTGAATGCGGGACGCTCCCGTACACGGGCCAGCAGCAGCACCCCCAGGACCCGTCCCCCCGTCTTCATCGGCACCGCGACGGCCGGACCGAGCCCTGCCCATCGCGGGGGCCCGGCGGTGATCCTCGGATCACACTCGATATCGAGGCTGATGATCGGCTCGCCCGCGTGGAGAGCTGTGCCGACGAACGAACCTTCGCGTGGCAGGACCAGTCCGCGGTGCGTGTCGGCGTCCACGCCGGCGGCTATCGCCACCCGCAGGGCGCCCTCCCCCTCGGGGAGCGCCAGAACACCCAGGTCGGCGGAGAGGATACGCGAGGCATGGTCGACGATCATCTGCAGGACGTACGCCTCGTCCACCCCGCTCAGCAGACCCTCGACGATCTCGCTGTTGGCCTCCTGCCAACGCTGCCGGTCGCGCGTCTCCGAGTACAGGCGTGCGTTCTCGATGGCGACCCCGGCTGCCACGGAAAGGGTGGAGAGCACCGTCTCGTCCTCGGCGTCGAAGGCGCGGCCGCCCCGTTTCTCGGTCAGGTACAGGTTGCCGAACACCTCGTCGCGGACCCGGATGGGCACCCCCAGAAACGAGTGCATGGGGGGATGGTTCGGCGGAAACCCGTGGGACGACCGGTGGTCGGCGAGTTCCTTGAGCCTCAGTGGCACGGGGTGGCGGATCAGCTCGCCGAGGATGCCGTGCCCCTCGGGCAGCGAGCCGATGGCTTCCCTCTGTTCGTCCGTGATGCCCACGGGCAGGAACTGCGCAAGGCGGGTTTCCTCGCCGAGCACCCCGAGGGCTCCGTACTCGGCATCGACCACGACGACCGCGGCTTCGACGATCTGGCGCAGCACCCGCGGCAGATCGAGCCCCCTTCCCACCGACATGACGGCGTCCAGCAGCAGCGCCGCCTCGGCGGGGCCGCGCTTCGAAAGATCGAGGCGTTCCTGGAGGTCGCCGGGGAGTGTGCCGAGCCGACGGCGTTGCTCGCCGTTGCGGTCAGTGCCCTTGTCGCCCACGGTGCCTCCGCCGTGGCCCGCGCGTCACGGGCGGGCCATATGTCCACGGTAGCGGCCGAACACCACGCGGCACCCGGTGGAGCGCACCCGGGGGAACGCGTCCTGGTACGGAAACCTCCTGGCCGACGCGTCCTGAACGGGCCCGCCGAGGAGCCCGTCCGGCCCGACCGAGGGATGAATGACCCATATCCCCGGGGAGGACGCCCACTCCATCCTCAAGACGTTCCGACCGATATCCGCTTCCGGAGGCCCCCGATGCTCGCGCAGACGCTCGACGACACGATGGCGTCGGGCCTCGTCTCCGATGCGCACCACAGCTCCGTCCATGCACAATGCCCAGCCCTGGCAGTTCCACTACGGACGTTCCCGTCGCGCCCTTACTCTTCGGGCGGATTCCAGCCGTGCCATGCCGGACCGTCGTCCCCCCGCTCGCCTTCGTCCCCGGCCATGTCTCACCCCATCCCGGTGGCTCCGCGACTACGGCCATGTCCTGGCCGGTCCGCGGGTTCCGCCTGCGCGCCCCGGCACCGGGCAGTCGCAGCCCGCTCGAACTCCCGCCCGCTGCACACCGTTTGCGGCGCGAGTGGCGTGCCGGCGACGACAGGCAGCTCTCTCACTTCTGCACCACGCGACGCCCGGTGATACGAGTGGGGGTGACCACCATCCAGTGGGTGCGGGGGCCACCCGCCCAGGGAAGGGAGGGGGCAACATGGTCCAGTCTCTGAATGGCCTGGGCAGCGGTGACACCTGATGCATCGCCCACCACCAGCACACTCCAGCCCTGGCTCATCACGTCGTCGATGTGATCGGCCTCGAAGGCCACCTCGGTTCCCGCGGACGCGGCCAGAAGTCCATCGCCGGTGGTCCGGAACGCGATCTCGTTGCCCGCCAGCACGTAGTTGACCGGGAAGACGGCCGGCCCGTCCGCCGTGACGATCGCGATCCTTCCCACACCGTGGCTGGAAAGCAGTCGAAGGCACTCGGTGTCACTGAGCGCGACGAGTTCGGCGCCCGGCAGTGCCGCTGCCCTGCCGGGGGGACGTTCCACCGCCATACCGGTCAGCTCGGCCACAGTCGTCTCCAACGCATCGGCGAGGCGCACGAGAACGCTGACGGCCGGTACAGCAGCCCGGTCCTCCACATAGGCGATGTACGAAGGAGCGGAGCCGCAGCGTTCGGCCACCTCCTCACGGGTGAGACCGAGTTCCTCACGGCGCGCTGCCACGCGCCGCCCGAGGTCGCTGCGGCCGGTCGGGGACTCGCTGGAAGCGGATGGAGGCGTGCCCTCGCTCATGGTCTTCACGTCCTTCGGGTCACGGCAGGTCGGGGACGGAGACGGCGTTGTGCTGCGGGCCGCCCAGTGCCACCTTGAGGGCACCGGTTTCGGCGGCGCGGGAGAAGATGTCGTACGCCTCCTCCATCTGGCCCAGCTCGAAGCGGTGGGTGATCAGCGAAGCCGACGGGAGGCGCCCTGCGGCCATCATGCCCAGCAGCATGGGCGTCGAGTGGGTGTCCACCAGCCCGGTGGTGATCGTGATGTCCTTGATCCAGAGGTCTTCGAGGTGCAGGACCGCAGGCTTGCCGTGGACCCCGATGTTCGCGACCCGGCCGCCCGGGCGGACCATCCGGGTGCACATCTCGAATGTCTCCGGTATGCCGACGGCCTCCATGACGACATCGGCACCGAGTCCATCGGTGAGGTCCTCGACGAGGCGCTCGGGTTCCTCGCTCGCGCTGACGGTCGCGTCCGCACCGAGTGCGCGCGCGGTAGCCAGCCGGGACTCCGCGAGGTCCACCGCGATGATGCGGCCGGGGCTGTACAGACGCGCGGTGATGATGGCCGCCAGACCGATCGGCCCCGCACCGACCACGACGACCGTGTCGCCGGGCCGCACGTTGCCGTTCAGCACCCCGACCTCGTACGAGGTCGGGAAGATATCGGCCAACAGGACCGCGTCGTCACTGTCGACGGCGCCCGGCAGCGGATGTACGGACAGGTCGGCGAACGGCACCCGCACATATTCGGCCTGGGTGCCATCGATCGTGTGGCCCAGCACCCAGCCGCCGCCCCCGCGGCACTGACCGTACTGACCGCCGCGGCAGAACCGGCAGCGTCCGCAGGCGGAGATGCACGAGATCAGCACGCGGTCACCGGGCCGCACCGTCCGGACATCGCCGCCGGTCTCGACCACGGTGCCCACCGCTTCGTGCCCGAGCACACGACCCGGAACCACCTCGGGCACATCACCCTTGACGATGTGCAGATCGGTGCCGCAGATAGTGACGGTGTCGACGCGGACGATCACATCCGCGGCGTCCTTGATGCCGGGATCCGGTACGTCCCCCCACGCGGTCCGGCCGGGGCCCTGGAAGACGAGTGCCTTCATGACATCGCCCTTCTTCCTGTCAGGTCCAGTACGGGGCACTGCCAGGCTGACTCGGCAGGAGCTCGGTGCGCATGGGCCGGATGGTCCCCGGGCGAGGACCCGGCGGGCCATCCACTCCCGCCGACGCAGCAGCGGCCCCGATCTGCGATTCCCGAGGCGCATGCGGAAACCGGCCGGTTTGCCGGACCCACCCAGCGGCCGCAGGCTGGAGGTATGGGGCTCCCCCACTCACAGATGCTCAGCGGCTGGGCCGTCGGGACACCCGGACCGATCGGTACCGGTCCCCTGATACGGAGACACCGCCAAGTGAGCGCGCCCGCCCCGGATGAACTCCTGCTGCGGGTGGAAGCCTGCGGTGTCTGCCGCACGGACCTGCATCTCGCCGAGGGGGACCTCACTCCCCACCGTCCGTCGACGATTCCCGGGCACGAGATCGTAGGCCGCGTGGCAGCAGTCGGCGAGGCGACCGGCGTGTTCCGTGTGGGCGACCGGATCGGCGGTGCCTGGTTGCGCCGTACCTGCGGGTCCTGCCGCTACTGCCGCTCCGGACGGGAGAACCTGTGCCCCCGGTCCACGTACACGGGGTGGGATGCGGACGGAGGCTTCGCCGACCTGGTACTTGTTCCCGAGGCGTTCGCCTACCGGCTCCCCGAGTCCCAGGACGCGGCCCTGCTCGCCCCTCTCCTGTGCGCGGGAATCATCGGCTACCGGTCGCTGCGCCGCAGTGCGTTGCCGAAGGGTGGCAGGCTCGGAATCTACGGTTTCGGCGCGTCGGCCCATCTGGCCGCTCAGGTGGCTCTGGCCGACGGCGCGACCGTCCATGTGATGACGCGTTCCGCGCAGGCGCGTGAACTCGCTCTGTCCCTGGGTGTTTCATCGGTCGGCGGCGCCTACGACAGCCCACCGGAGCCGCTGGACTCGGCGATCCTGTTCGCTCCGGTGGGTGATCTGGTGCCGGTGGCCCTGGAGGGACTCGACCGGTCGGGCACCCTCGCGATCGCCGGTATCCACCTCTCCGACATTCCCGCGCTGAACTACCAGCGACATCTCTTCCAGGAGCGGAATCTGCGGAGCGTCACCTCCAACACCCGCGAGGACGGCCGCGACTTTCTCGAACTCGCCGAACGCATCGGTATCCAGGTCAGCGTCAGCCGCTATCCCATGAACCGGGCTGATCAAGCACTGGCCGACCTGGCCGCGGACCGCGTGAACGGCGCCGCGGTGCTCACGCCGGACTGACAGGAATCCGGCCCGGCGCCACTCAGACCGACCGGCAGCACGCTGCGTGCAGCATCGTCAGCCCGGAGGAATGACGGCAACCAAGCCATGCGCGTGCGACCGTCCGAGTGCCGAGCCGTGTGTCGAACACGGTGCCATCCATGGCGTCCTCCCGATGCAGTGGACCTGCTGAGCGCTCTTCTCTCACCATTGCCACGGAGCCCGAGTGGCGAGGAGGGCCAACGGCATCGATCCGGGGGCCCGGAAGTCCCGGAAGCGACCTCCGCCCGGCTCCAACGGCTTCAGACGCCTCCGTACCCGCCGGAAACGCAGAGCCGACATCCACGAAGCCTTCCCCGGACTCGCCTGCTGCCGGAACGCCGTGCCGTCACCGACTGCATCCGGCGGATCACCCCGTCAGTCCTGCGCGCGCACGGGCTGTTCGCACCGCGGCGGACAGCGCGTCGATGTCGTAGGCGCCGCGGTGCAGCAGGCCGTTGATGAAGAATGTGGGGGTTCCTGTCACCCCGCTCAGATCGGCCGATTCCCCGTCCTCGGCGACCCGGCCGGCCCCCGCGTGGGTGCGCAGACTGCGACGGAAGCGCTCGGCATCCAAGTGAAGTTCGTCCGCGTAGCGCATCAGGTCGGGCACCCGGAGCGCGCCTTGGTGCTCCAGGAGAAGGTCGTGCATCTGCCAGAAGGCCCCCTGATCCGCCGCGGCCTCGGCGGCCTCGGCGGCGAGTTGCGCGCCGGGATGGACATCGGTGAGCGGCAGGTGCCGCCACACGTAGCGCAGATCGCCGAAGTCGGCGAGAAGGTCACGGACCACGGGTTCGGCCTGGCCGCAGTAAGGGCATTCGAAATCGGCGTACTCGACCAGCGTCACCGGAGCGGTCATCGGGCCCCGGACGTGGTCACGATCGGGGTCGACCGGGACCGCGAGATCGATCACCCTCTCGGCCGTGCCGAGCAGTACCCGTGCACGCCGCTGCGGCGGCAGGAGCCTGATCGCCATCGCCACGGCGCAGGTCGCGAGGAAGGAACAGGCCACCGCGCCCAGGATGCCCACCTTCGCCTCTTCGAGCCGGTCTCCGTCGAAGGCGAGCGTGGAGATCAGCAGGGCGACGGTGAACCCGACCCCGGCGATCGTGCCGCCCCCGGCGAGGGCGCCCCAACCGACCGGAGGCCTCAGCCGATTGCGGCTCAGCCGGGCAAGCAGCCAGGAGGCACTGGTGATGCCCACCGGCTTGCCGACCAGATAGCCGAGCAGGATGCCCAAGGTGACCGGGGACGTTGCCGCCCGCGACACCAGTCCCGCGTCGATGGTGATGCCGGCATTGGCGAGGGCGAACAGCGGCACGATCACATAACTCGTCCACGGGTGGTACATCCGTTGCAGCCGCTCATTGAGCGACAGCGCCGACGCCAGTCCCTGGCGTGCCGAGCGCTCGAGCTCAGGTGTGGGCTGCTCGCGGAATGAGATGAACAGATCGCTCGCGCGTTCCAGGTCGCTGCGCGCCGCCGGGTAGGCGTAGGTCAGCAGTCCCATGGCCAGACCCACGACCACCGGATCGACACCGGACTTGAGCAGGGCGACCCAGGTCGCGGCCCCCATCAGCAGGTACGTCAGTCCGTGGCGCACGCCCGCCGCCCTGACCAGCAGGATCAGGCCGAACAGGGTCACGGCGGAAAGCAGGGCGGGCACGGTGATGTGCTCGCTGTAGACGAGGGCGATGACCACCAGAGCCAGCAGGTCGTCGACGACGGTCACCGTGAGGATGAACGTGCGCAGCGCGTCGGGGAACCGTCGTCCCAGAATCGCCAGCATGCCCAGGGCGAACGCGGTGTCCGTGGACATGGCCGCCCCCCAACCGTGGGCCGAGGCACCGCCCGAGTTGAACGCGAGGTAGACCCCGACGGGGACGATCATGCCGGCGAGCCCTGCGGCCAGGGGCAGCATGACCCGCTGCCGCTCCCGGAGCTCGCCCATGTCGAACTCCCGGCGCGCCTCCAGCCCGATGACGAAGAAGAAGAACGTCATCAGGCCGCTGTTCACCCACTCACGCAGATCCAGCGATACCCCTGCCGATCCCACGGTCACCGACAGATGCACCTCCCAGAAGGATGCGTACGCCCCGGGAGCCGCGTTCGCCCACACCAGTGCCGCCACCGTGGCGGCCGGCAGCACCGCCGCGCTGCCGGCCTCGGTCCTGAGGAACGCGCGCAGCGGGGTCCGGGTCTCCGGGGCACGTGTGCTCTGCTCCCGGAAGGGAGAAGAGGAGGAGGGATCATGTGTCACGGGGGCATCACCGTGTGCCGTGGCCTTGTCGGCGGCGCAATGGACCACCGGCGGCCGCACGGCGCTCAACCGCCTCATGCTTCCGGGTTCCTCCCGGGACAGGCTGCGGGTGTGATCGAGCGCGGCGTCGAGCACCATGGTGAGGGGAGCGGGAGAGCGCCGTGACCGAGCCGGTAACGGCCGTCCTTCGAAGGCCGCCTGCTAGGCACCCCCCGGAGTCTTCCGCCCCGGGCCGACCACTCGGCACACCGGCTGAGGCCGCTCCGCCTGCAGCCCGGCGGGCGAGACGGTCCCCGCCGCAGCGACTGGTGCAGGCCCGCACGATGTCTGCTGTCACCTTCACCAGTGAAGATCCCCTCGAAGTCCTTACCGTCGACAGCCCGCCACTGAACCTCGTGTCCCATAAGACCATGTGCGCGCCGGAGAACGCGATCATTGCCGCCGCGACGCGAGGGCGAGGGCACAGCTCATGGGCGCCGAGGGCGAGAATGTCGTGGCCCGCGCAGACGTCCGCGGCTTCCACGAGAAGTCCGCGGCCCGGGCCCGCGTCATGTCCGGCCGAAGCCTCCCGGTGCTGACCCGGCTCGAAGAACTCGCCCTGCCGACGGTCGCTGCAGTTCAGGGATGTTTGCCGGGCCCCCGGCCGGATGACCCGCCTCGACACGCCTCTCGCCGACCGGACCGTCCGCGCGGTCGCTGATCTCCATGAGCACCCGGGCGTTCTGCCCGCGGCCATCGGCACCCACGGGCAAGCACTCAGCGCCTGACGGCTGCATTCTGCACCCTCGTTCGGCTCAGGCACCGGCCCGTCGGCAGCGCGGGCGGACACGTTCAGGGCAGCGTGGACGACGTAGCCCGCCCGGGAGTCCTTCGCACGTCGACCGGGCGGGCCGCTTCCCCCACCGGCTCTTCTCCGTGCGCCGTTGTGCTGCGGGAGCGCGACGGGCGGTCCGGGTGCGTTCCTGGTGCGGGATCGACGGCCTCCGGTCCCTTCCCTGGATCGTGCGAACCCTGCACCGGGCGCCGGGGCCCGCCCGGCAGCGAAGGCAACTGATCGTCACCCCAACACATCCGGGACCGAGCGCGTCGAGGTTCTTTTCCTGTACGGGCGGCCACTGCCCCCTCGACGGATGGCGTCGGCACCGAGGCCGACGAGGATCACCTCGGGGGGCAAGCCGGGATAGATCCTCGCAAATCGAGCGCCATTACCCGGCACGGCAGCCCATTCCCTGTCCTGATGTGGCCATGGGGCCCGATCACGGGATCCCGCTCAGGTGGCACCGGGTGAATGATCGAATCGGCGGGCGGTTAGCATATGAGCACCGCCTAGCTCGAAAGATAAACCTGTGACTGTCAACGAGGACTCGTTCACCAACTGGAAGAACCGCGAGGAGATCACGGAGTCGATGATCCCGATCATCGGGAAGCTGCATCGGGAGCGGGACGTCACAGTCCTGCTTCACAGCCGCTCCTTGGTGAACAAGTCGGTGGTCAGCATCCTCAAGACCCACCGATTCGCCCGGCAGATCGCCGGTGAGGAACTCTCGGTCACCGAGACGCTTCCGTTCCTGCAGGCTCTCACCACGCTCGATCTCGGCCCTTCCCAGATCGACATCGGCATGCTCGCCGCGACGTACAAGACCGACGACCGCGGTCTCTCGGTGGAGGAGTTCACCGCCGGGGCCGTCGCCGGGGCCATGGGTGCCAACAAGATCGAGCGCCGCGAGCCGCGCGACGTCGTCCTCTACGGCTTCGGCCGCATCGGCCGCCTCGTCGCCCGCCTGCTCATCGAGAAGGCCGGCTCCGGCAACGGCCTGCGGCTGCGCGCCATCGTCGTCCGCCGGGGCGGCGACCAGGACATCGTCAAGCGCGCCTCGCTGCTGCGCCGCGACTCCATCCACGGCCAGTTCCAGGGCACGATCACCGTCGATGAGGCGAACAGCACGATCGTCGCCAACGGCAACGAGATCAAGGTGATCTACGCCAACGACCCGTCGGAGGTCGACTACACGGCGTACGGCATCAAGGACGCCATCCTCGTCGACAACACCGGCAAGTGGCGCGACCGCGAGGGCCTGTCGAAGCACCTCCGCCCCGGCGTCGCCAAGGTCGTGCTGACCGCGCCGGGCAAGGGCGACGTCCCCAACATCGTCCATGGTGTCAACCAGGACATGATCAAGCCGGACGAGCAGATCCTGTCCTGCGCGTCCTGCACCACCAACGCGATCGTCCCGCCACTGAAGGCGATGGAGGACGAGTACGGCGTCCTGCGCGGCCACGTGGAGACCGTCCACTCGTTCACCAACGACCAGAACCTGCTGGACAATTACCACAGCTCCGACCGCCGCGGCCGCTCGGCGCCGCTCAACATGGTCATCACCGAGACCGGTGCCGCGTCCGCCGTCACCAAGGCGCTGCCCGACCTTCAGGCGAAGATCACCGGCAGCTCGATCCGCGTCCCGGTGCCGGATGTCTCGATCGCGATCCTCAACCTGCAGCTCGCGCGCGAGACCACCCGCGAGGAAGTCCTCGACTACCTCCGCAACGTGTCGCTGACCTCGCCGCTCAGGCGCCAGATCGACTTCATCAGCGCCCCCGACGCGGTCTCGAGCGACTTCATCGGCTCGCGCCATGCCTCGATCGTCGACGCCGGGGCCACCAAGGTCGAGGGCGACAACGCGATCCTCTACCTGTGGTACGACAACGAGTTCGGCTACTCCTGCCAGGTCATCCGCGTCGTCCAGCACGTCTCCGGAGTCGAGTACCCGACCTTCCCGGCCCCGGCGGTCTGATCTCAGCGGACTGTCCGGTCCGGTGCCTCGGCAGGCGGGGCGGCGGTGGGGCGGCAACCTGATACCGATCGGCATCAGGTTGCTCTCCCACCGCCGGCCGCCACCGGCAGCGGAGTGGGCCGTACGCCCGGCTACCCCCGGGTGGCCTCTGGTCACGACGTACGCCCCTCCGCGCAGCCCGCTGACAGTCGGCAGACTCCCCTCGCCCGGACAGCCGCCGCCTGCCTCGGGTCGGGGATGTGCGGATCCGGGCTGGAGTGCTGGTCCGGACAGGGGCAGGCCGGGCCCCTGTGCGACTGATGTCGGTACGGGCGGCAAAGCCCCGCCTGGGTGACGAGGCGTTGGTTGCGCCCGGCTCGGCGGCGACTGCCACCCCCCGCTCGGCGTCTGGCGCGTACAATCGCCAGGCGCAGAGTCGCCCTTGTAGAGGTCGTGCGCGGGTGATCCCGACAAGGCGGAGAGCGTGCGTGCCGGACACCGCGGCGCGCAGGTCAGCCGGGCTGGCTGTTCTCCTTGAGCGTGCCCCAGCCGTGCCAGCGGTCGATCTCGATCCAGGCGCTGACCCGGCCGCGGTCCCGCTGCGGGTACGGCGTGCCGAGGTACTGCTGGGCCAGGCGGTCGATGTCGGTGAGGTCCTTGTCGTCACGTACGTCGGCGACGTGCCCGATGATGCTGAGGTGGGTGTACCAGTTCCCCTCGTCGAGCACGGTGAGCGTGACCCGGGGGTCGTTGCGGATGTGTTCGAGCCGCTTGCGGCCCTCATCCATGTTGACCAGGATCCGGCCGTCGCACCAGAGGTACCAGGTGGCCGTGGACACTGGCTGACCGTCGGCCCGAAGCGTCGCGATGACAGCCGGGTTGGGCTTCTTCAGCATGGCGATCGCGGTCTCGGGAAGCGGTGGATTCGACACGGAATCTCCTCCTCGGTGATCCATTCTCGGTGATCCATTGGGCTGCATGTTCACCGTGCCACATCCCGGCGTGCCGAAGGCCTCACGGCCCGTCGGACCGGACCGCGCGCCGCAGCTTCGGGTCAACGGATGGCATCGCGTCCCGTGCGGCCCGTGCCGAGTACACGAATGGGCTGGTGGCGGAGAGGGCGAGGCGCGCGCGTCCCGCATCTGGGCAGCCAGGACGGACTCGTCCGGTAGTGCATGGCCCTGGACACGGCAGGAGTACGACCCATGATCGGAGGCACGAGGAAAGGTGGTAGCAAAGGACGTCCGTACCCCGGGGGATCCACTGCCTCCCCCGGCGCCGCCAGGCCGCGCCGTGCCTGACCACGTCCCCCCGGAGACCAGCGTGCCCAGCAAGACCACACCCACCGCCTCAGGACCCGTCCCTCGCCAGGGCGCGCCCTCGGGGCGGGCGGCCCACTACCGGGCCGCCCTGCGCCGCACCCCCGTCTCCCTGTGGAACGACGACCTCTCGGACTGGGCCGCCGCCCTGACGTACTACGCCATCCTCGCCCTTCTCCCGGCGCTCCTGGTCACCGTTGCCCTCATCGGCCTGGCCAACCCCCGAGCAACCGACGCGCTGATCGCCGACATCACGGCCTTCGCTCCCGCGGAGTCCGGCGCCGCGCTGCGCGAACCCCTGGAGGCCGCGACCCAGGAACGTGGCGCCGTGTGGCTGCTGGTCGCGACGGGGACCATCAGCGCCGTGTGGTCCGCCTCCAGCTATCTGGCCGTCTTCCGCCGTGCTCTGCACGCCCTGTACGGCGTCCGCGACACACGGCCCGCACTGCGCAAGGCGCACATCATCGTGACCACCGCCGTCGGACTGCTCCTGCTGATGATGACCAGCGCGTTCGCGCTGGTGCTGACCGGGCCGCTGGCCCACTGGCTGGGACACCGGATGGGCCTCGCACACGCGAGTGACACGGTCTGGACGCTGCTGAAGTGGCCCATCCTGATATTTCTCGTCGCCTGTCTGATCACGGTGCTGTTCCGTACCGGCCCGGCGGCGGCCAAGGGGCAGCGGCGAGGGCTGCCCGGCGGAGTGCTCGCCGCGACCCTGTGGCTCGTGGCATCGGCCGGGTTCACCTTGTACGCCACCCACATCGGTTCCTACAGCCGGCTGTACGGATCGCTCGCCGGGCTCGTCGTCTTCCTGATCTGGGTCTGGTTCACCAATCTCGCTCTGCTGGCCGGGGCCCAGTTCAATGTCGAGCTGGCACGGCCAGTGCAGGGAGCTCGGTAACAGCGTCACCGCGCCGGTGCGTCGGTGGCGGCGTCGCGGGGCCGCTGTTCCGGGGCAGGCGGCGAAGGCGGCGTCCATGAGAGGCGGGCACGTTTCTGTTCGACGCCCGCGCCTCCGCATCTGACCACCGTGCTGATTGCGGCGCCGGACGAGTGGCTATGCCGTTCCGCTCTCCCCCTGCGGGTCCGCATTCCACGTCAGCGGAAGATGGCTGCCGCAGAAGACACAGACGAAGTCGTCCTCCCGCACGATGTTCTGTTCCTGGCATCGTTCGCACGCCCCGACTCGTGGGTGAAGCCCATTTCACCGGCGCCAAGAACCCGCTCGCCGCCGGCGCACGCCACGTGTTCACTACGACGTGGTGCAAGGCGCAGCAGACCGTCCGGACCGACGACGAAGGTGAATGGTTCTTCCAGCTCCCCCTGCGCGCGCTCAGAAGCCCAGCCTTCGAGGTCGGCCATCGACCTGATGATCTGCCCCTCGTCGCCAGGGCGGACCGCGTCCCGCAACTCAACAGGTCCCACATACCGGTAAGTCCGCCCCCGCGCATTCACGCGGACCAACCTGGACCACGTCCACAACACGCCCTCGCCCCGATTCTCGGGATCCACATCCGCGGGCGGTCAGTGGCGGAAGGCGGCCGTCGGGGACTGGGCTGCCCACGCCCGCCAGACGTCAGCCGTCGATCAACCACGGGACCGGCGCCCCCTCTCAACACCGACGAGCCGCGAGTTCCTACTCCGGTTCAGCGTCCGAAAATGCGTCGCCGTGCGGTGTGAGCTCCCAGCCAGCAAGAAAATCGTCGCGGACCCGGACTCCGAGCAAGAACGCGCCAACTGCAGGGCCGGGGTGCGCCGGTTGGCGCGCAGCCGGCCCAGGAGCGGTTTCTCAGCATGTGATCAGAGTCTAAGCGATCCGATCATGCCAAGCCGGTGGTCACTGCTTCCGCTTTACCGGCGTGAACGGGCCGGTCTCGGGGGCTCCGAATGCTTCGACGACGGCCTTTGTGCCGGTCACTGAGCCGTCCAGGCAGAGCGAGCTGCCCATAAAACGCAGGTCGAGGAAGAACCGCGTGGTCGCGCCGGACTGCTTGAGGTCGTGGATGCGCTCGTTGATGTAGCCGAGATCGTTCAGGACCGTCCTGACCTGGGCGGGCATGGGGTCTGCTATGACGCTGAGCGCCTTGGTGATGCGTTCGACATGGAGGCGACCCTCGCACTTCTCAATAGCGCCCAGCTCCACTTCCTGCGGCGTTGCGGGGGCGTCGGGTCCGGGACGGCCGTATCGACCCGGGCAACGTATTCGATCTGACGCTGTCCCTCGACGAGGTCGCCGAGGGATACCGCGCCATGGACGAGCGCCGCGCCATCAAGGCACTGCTGCGTCCCTGACGCGGCCCCGTGCCGCTGACGCGAGCGTGGCCCGCGTCGGCGGCACACCGCCCGGGTACAAGCGTCCGTACGTTCCCGCTGTACGCCGCTCACCAGGCAACCAGTTCGGCCGCGTCTGCGGTGAAGACAGCCTGCCCGGCGGCGATCCGTCGGTCCCGGTCGGGGCCGGGGCGCAGCAGCCGGTCCAGTGAGCTGAGCAGCCCGATCGTGTCGGCAGCGTGTTCGGTGAGGCCTGCGGCGGCCATCTCACCGACGCCCTCGGCGCCGTGGCCGGGGATCGGCCGGTATCCGACGACCGGTACGCCGGCGGCGAGGGCCTGCACGGCTGTCTGCCCCGCGGCGTTGTCCACCAGGGCGCTCGATGCCGCCATGAGCTCAGGCAGGTCCTCGACCCAGCCCAGCGCCAGGACGCCGGGAAGCATCGCAGCGCGGGTCCGCAGTCGTTCGTCCTTGCCGCACAGCAGCACCGGAAGGTGGCCTGCGCCGGCGAGCAGGAGCGCGGTGGCGGTCAGCCCCTGCCCCACGCCCCAGGCACCGGCCGAAAGCAGCACGGCAGGCCGGCCGGGGCCGCGCCGCGCGAACTCCCGCGCCCAGCGCGACGGCCGCTCGCCCGCATTCTCGTGGGCCGCCGCGGCGAAGGCCGGAGGCACGACCGGGCCGCACACCTCGGCCGGGCGTCCGGTCCTGGCACGGATGCGTGCCGCGGCGGCCTCGGTCAGGCACAGGTGCAGGTCGTTGCCGGGATGGAGCCACTGCCGGTGTACGGCGAAGTCGGTGACCACGACCGTGCTGGGCGGGCAGTCACCGCTCTGAGCCCGCAGCCGCCCCGTGACCTGAGCAGCCTGGTGGAAGGTGGAGACGAGCGCATCCGGGCGCCAGCGCTCGACGACATCGCGCAGGCGTGGCTCCAGGGCTGCGGCCAGCGGCCCGGTGCTCGGCGCCCAGCCGTTCCGGTCGCGCTGGTCTCCGCGGTCGCAGAAGAATGCCGAGTAGACCGCCGCGTAGGTCCCTGGGCAGTGGCGGAGCGCCGTGCGGTATGCGGCGCGCAGCCCACGCCCGGCGCCGGGGGGCAGCATGTCGAGGAGGTCCACACGCGCGGTCAGATGGCCGCCGGCCCGCAGCCGCCCGGCCAGTTCGGCGGCCACGGCGTCGTGTCCGGCGCCCATGCTCGCGCTGACGATCAGAATCCGGCGTCCCATTCTTGGATATTCCTCGCATCGCGGCCGGTGCGCCAACCCCGGACGGGCGGGCCGTTAGCCCAGGTGCGGACGAGCGCGTTTGCCGGTGCGCTGGTTGCATGAAGGATGACTCGGTAGGGGCCGCTACAGGCTGGTGCTTCACCAGGATGTCGGCGGCCCCGGAGGACGGAAACCCATGCGCAAGAGCCACCCAGCCCGCGGCACCCCGGCAACCGGGACCGACGCGACGCAGTCGGTTGCGGCCGGTCCGCCCGCCCCCGGCCCGCGGCCTGTCGTGTTGATCACCGGGGCCTCCTCCGGTATCGGCGCCGAAATCGCGTCACGGCTCGCGGCCGGCGGGCGATGGGAGCTGCTGCTCAACGGGCGGGACGAGGGCCGGCTCGGCAGTGTCGCCGCCCGCACCGCCGGTGCCGCGCTGCCGATGGACCTGGCCTCCGAGGAGGGCTGCCGCAAACTGGCCGAGGCGGCACTGGCGCACAGCGGAAGAGTCGACGCGCTCGTCGCCGGTGCGGGGCTCGGCTGGGCGGGCGCGTACACCGACATGCCGCCCGCCACGGTGGACCGTCTGGTGAGTGTCAACATTTGCGCCGTACTCCACCTCGTCCGCCTGGTGCTGCCGCAGATGGTGTCCCGCGGGTCGGGCCGGCTGGTACTGATCGGCTCTGTCGCCGGCCGGTTCGGTGTACGGGACGAGGCGGTCTACGCGGCAACGAAGGGCGCGCTGATCGCGTTCGCGGAGAGCCTGCGCTACGAACTCCGGGGCACGGGCGTCCAGGTCTGCCTGGTGCTGCCAGGTCCCGTGGACACGCCGTTCTTCACCCGCCGTGGCACCCCGTACACACGGTCCTGGCCACGGCCGGTACCCGCCGGGCGGGTCGCGGCGGCGGTCGAGAAGGCGCTCGCCGGTGGCCGGGACGAGATCACCGTGCCGCGCTGGCTGGGCGTGCCGGGGCGGCTGCAGGGCGTGGCTCCGCAGCTCTTCCGCAAGCTGGCCATGCGGTTCGGCTGAGCGGGCCCCCGGCAATGGACACGCGCGCAGGGTGGGTGACACGTGATCATCGTCTCCGTGATGCTGGCGCTGTTCGCCGCGCTCGGGAACGCGGCAGCCTCCGTGCTGCAGCGCCGCGCTGCGGCAGCGGACCTGCCCGGCCTCACGGGCAGCCATCGCCTCGGGAGCCTGAGCTTCGTCCGCCGACCGGCCTGGCGCTGGGGTGCGGGACTGCTGCTCGTCTCGGGGCTGGCGCAGGCCCTCGCCCTGGCGACCGGGCCACTGGCTGTGGTGCAGCCGGTGATGACGACGGAGCTCCTGTTCACGTCGGTGCTGGCTGCGGCCGTCTTCCGGCGGCCGCCCGGGGCGCGGACCTGGGGGGCGTTCATCGGTATGGCGCTGGGCCTGGCGGCCTTCCTCCTGCTGGCCAGTCCGACGGGCGGCGTGGAGACCGTGCCGCCGAGGAGGTGGCTGCTCAGTGCTGTGCCCGCCGTCGCCGTGTCACTCGTGCTGATCATGGTGGGAATGGGGTTGCGGGGCTCCGCCCGTGCGGCGGCGCTGGGGTCTGCGACCGCCATCGGCTTCTCCTTCACCGCGGCGCTGATCAAGGACACGCTCGGTTTGCTGTCCGGCGGAGTCGGGGTGCTGTTCACAACGTGGCAGATCTACGCGGCCGCGGCCGTCGGCCTGGGCTCGTTCCTGATGCTGCAAGCCACGTTGCGGGCGGGCTCGCTGGCCGCCTCGCAGCCCGCGCTCACTCTCGGCGACTCATTGCTGAGCGTCATTCTGGGCGTCCTGCTGTTCGAGGAGCGGATCGAACTGGGCTGGCGGGTGCTGCCCGAGGCTGCGGCGCTCGGGCTCATCGCGTTCGCCAGCGTGCATCTGAGCAGTTCCCCCGTGGTCTCCGGAAAGGACGAACAGCGATGGTAAGACGCTCCGCCGCAGGGCGGACGGCGGTGTCGTCCGGCGCGGTGGCCGGCGCTCTGGGTGTGGCCGCCGGGGTGGCTGCCGCGTGGCACATGGGGCCCGCCGCCACCTGGCTGCCGCCCGTACGGAGGATCCTCAGCCCCGCGCTGGACGGCCGCGGTCATCCCTCTCACGTGGCACTGACCTTCGACGACGGGCCGGACCCGGTCAGCACCCCGCACGTCCTGCACGTCCTGGACAAGTACCGGGTGCGGGCCACCTTCTTCGTCGTCGGCGACTCGCTGGAACGTCATCCCGCCCTCGGCCGGGCGCTTGTGGCGGGTGGCCACGAGGTCGCGGTGCACGGCTGGCATCACGAGCGCCCCTGGTTCCCCACACCGCTGCGCGACGTACGGGAGGTGAAGCGAACCGCCGCCGCGGTACAGCAGATCTGTGGGACCGTCCCGCAGTGGTACCGGCCGCCCTACGGCATCCTCACCGGCGGCCGCCTGGCTGCTGCCCGCCGCGCCGGGCTGCGACCGGTGCTGTGGTCGGCATGGGGCCGGGACTGGACGGCGGACGCCGATGCCCGCTCCGTAAGGGCATCGGTCCTCGCAGGTCTGACCGGCGGTGGCACCGTGCTGCTGCACGACGCGGACGGATGGAGCGCGCCGGGCGCGTGGCGAGCCACGCTGAATGCGTTGCCCGGCCTGCTCGCCGAGTGCCGTCGACTCGGTCTGAGCGTCGGCCCGCTGGCCGAGCACGGCATCGGACACGTCGAAACCGGCACACGCCCTCGCCGGACGCAACGCCACGGGTGACCAATCACTGGATGTGCACCAGGCACTTTCTATGCATCGAGCACTTTACATGCATGATGCACGCCTATGAGAGAATGGAGAGCGGGCCGCCCGGACGAGAGCGAGAGTGGCCCGACAACAGGCAGGAGGCGACAGGCGCATGGCCCGGGCAACACACGAGGTTGAGTACGAGCAGATGCTGCTCAGTCGCCACACGTTCTTGAACCAGCGAGGCAAACACCGCAGGGACGGGGCCCTGGAGCGCAGCGCCTACATCCTGCTCAGCCGTATTCGCGTGCAGGGACCGATGTCGATCGGCGAACTGAGCGACGCCTTCGGACTGGACGCCTCCACCCTGAACCGGCAGACGGCTGCGATTATGCGCACCGGACTCGTGGAGCGCATTCCGGACCCTGACGGCGGCATGGCCCGCAAGTTCCGCATCACTGACGAGGGCGCACGCGTACTCGACATGGAAAGGGAGGGCATCGTCCGCTCCCTGGACCGGGTCATGGCCGATTGGCCGGAAGAAGACATCGCCGCCTTCGCTTCCTGTCTGAGGCGCTTCAACACCGACATCGAACGCCTCGGGGCCCGGCCGTGGCCGCGCCTGTAGACGCGGGCGCCTTGAGACAGATGTGGGCGGCGAGGGTCGAAGGGCGATGCCGGCGAGGCTGCCGATCGGGCCCGGGCTCACGCGAGAAGGGGCGATCGTGAACAGCTCCAGCGAATCCCGGCGATTTCACCATGCGTCGCCCACCCGCGATTCCCCGTCCGGAATCAGATAGGGGATGCCGGCCTTGGCCAAGCCCGGAATTGAGCGTCAGTGCGCGCCCTTCTTGGCCGCGTCGAGAATCTTCACCACGGTGTGGAAGTAGCGCGTCGTCGCGTCGCGGCCCAGCGCGCGTTCCTGAAAGCCCTTGGCCGCGGGCGCCTTGCCGTTGATCAGATACCAGACGACAAAGGCGTCGTACTCGGTGCTGCCTATGATCTCCATGTCCTTCTTCGGGGAGATCAGCGGCAGAGCCAGGTCCGCATCGATCCGCTCGGTCGTGAACACCACGCAGCAGCGCATGTCGTGGGTGACCGTGACGTCCTTGAACGGGTCGAGCGCGATCAGCGCCTCCAGTTCCGGGACCGTACGCAGGCAGACCGCGACCTCGTAGCCGAGCGTCTCTCCGAGATGGTCACCGATCCGGTCACTGAGCACGGCACGGTCGGTCTCGCCGGACTCGAAGAAGACGTTCCCGCTCTGGATGTAGCTGCGCACGGAGTCGAATCCCATGTCCGTGAACAGGCCGCGCAAGTACTCCATCTTCACCGAACGGCCCGGCACATTCATCCCGCGCAGGAACGCGATGTACAGCAAATCCAACCACCTGTCCGCAAGAAAGAGGGGAACCTCGGCGTGCGCCCGACAGCGTAGCGGTGCCGGACCGGCCCCGCCCGGGAGACGCGAGCGCGGGTCGGTGATCCTGCGCATCTCCTACTCTCCCTGGCTGCAGGCCGACACCGGATGTCTGGAACGGGCGGGCGAGTGGACACGGCTGAAGGTGTCGGCGGCCGGTGAATACCGGATCGGCTCCTCTTACCGACCCCTCCGGCAGGGAAAGTGCTGAGCGAGTACGCATCGCACATGCCGAGGGGCCGGGGGTCCGGGCCGAGGCCGGACCACTCGGTCGTCTCCCGCTCGTCGGTGGTGTGACCAACTCCGCCGCGACCGAGCCATGGTGCAGCTGGCTGCACCATGGCTTCGGGGCCCTCGTGGCGGCCTGTCCCGGCCGGGAGGATGGAGACATCACCGAGGAGCAGGAGTTCCGCCGCCATGAACAGGGCGTTGTTGTAGCCGAGGCCGCGCCGGGTCCACTCGTCGGACGCGGCGAACAGGGTCAGCTCCAGCCGTTCCAGCGCACGGGCCGACGTGGCGTCGCCCGCCACCCCGAATCTTTCCGCGCAGTACGTCGGTACCGATCGAGAACTTCCGCAGGTAGGCGCTGTTGATGTCATCGCGTGCCGCGGCGACAGCGGCGTTCTCCGCGATGTGGTGCTCCGCGCGTCGCAGAATCCCGACGAGCGTCGACGCCCTGTCAGCGCCCACGTCGAAGTCGTCCCTTCCCTGGTCCTTCATCGCGCAGTAGCCGGCGAGATCTGCAAGCCCTTAGGGAGCAAGGACGCGTCCTGCGGCGAGTAGGGAGGACAAGCCACCACCGACGACTACGGCCGAGGCGGCGACGATCGGTGCCCGCCGGGTCCATGCACGCAGCTTCGGCGAGTTGGAGGCGCGGGTCAACAGCGCATCGCGTCCCCGGAGCACGATCAGACCGACGCCGGTCAGGGTCAGCGCCATTCCGCATCCGAACGCCACCACCATCAGCAGCGCAGCCCAGACCTGGCCGGTCAGCAGCCCGCTGAGCAGGACGAGGAAGGCCGACGGCGAGGGGAGCAGACCGCCGGAGGTGCCGAGCAGCACAATGCCGCGCCAGCTGAGCAGGGATTCGCCGGGGAGGGTGTGGGGGTGGCTGTGGCTGTGGCCGTGCCCATGACTGTGGCTGTGTCCGTGGTGGTGGTCATGGCTGTGCTCAAGGTCGTGGCTGTGTCCGTGTGCGTGGCCTCGGTTACCCAGGTGGCGCCGGAGCAGTCCCACCCCGACGCCCACCACGATCAGGGCGGCGATCAGCTGCAGCCAGCCTGTCAGCGCCGCGACGTCGGGGACGTTCTCCGCGGCGAGCCAGAATCCGACGGCGAGCACGGCGACGGACGCGGTGTGCATCACGGCGACGATGACGCCCAGCGATACCGCGTCCCGGGGCCTCCCTCGGCCGCCCACGAGGAAGCCGGCCGCGAGCGTCTTCCCGTGTCCCGGGGCGCAGGCGTGAAAGGCTCCCACCGCAGCCGCGACGAGCAGCGCCAGGGGCAGTACGACACGGTGTTCCAGCAGTCCGGAAAGGTCCGTGGTCCAGATGCTGAATGCGCCCTGCGCCCCGGCCGCCGCATCCGGCTTGCCGCTCCCGGACGAGCCGAGTGCGAGCGTTCGGGTCGGCTCAGTGGTGGTGTGCAGACCGCCGTCGCCCGACTCCGTGACGGAGATCGTGCGGTACTTCGGGTCGACGTCGTTCAGTGCGGTGACGGTCATGGCGACCGTGGCCACCGCATTCGGGCAGAGATAGCGGAGGTGGGCGCCGTCGTCGACGAGGCGCGCGGTGTCCGCGTGGTCCAGCGGGCATGACCGGCCATTCTGGCTCAGCCGGATGTGCGAGCCGAGGTACTGCGCCTCGGACATGCCGGCCGCGTCGGACACTTTGCGGAGGACGGCCAGGTCGTCCTTCGCGGCCGACCAGATGACCTCGACCGCCTTCCCGTCGGCCTTGATCCTGGCGACCGGAGGCGAACCGAAAGGGTGCGCGTCCGCCGTGCCCGCGAGGCCGAGCAGCGCCAGCGCCGTGAGCACGCCGACGAGAAGAAGGCGGGCCGCCTTGGAGCAGGCGTGGCTGAGGGTGTGCACAGGGGTGCTCCGATCAGGAGTGCCCTGTGGGCCGCCTCCCCTGGCCGGGGAGGCAGCTCACAGGGCGAGAGAGGTGTACTACCGGGTTACCGGTCAGCCGTGGCGGGGCTGACGGGCCGCCAGGGCATGGATCGACCCGTCGTCGGTGAGGGCGATCACCCAGTCACCGCTGACGGACAGGGCCGAAGCGACTCCGCCACCCAGGTTGTACTCGGTCAGCCGCTTGCCGGTGGCGCGGTCCAGGACGAGCAGACGGCCGTCCCAGGTGCCCGCGTACACCAGATCCTTGGTCACCAGGGCGTGCATCGCCGGGGATCCGGGCCCCTCGGTGCAGCCGGCGGCCACCCGCCACTTGTCATCCAGGGGGCTCTCCCCGGGCAGGTAGCCGACGGGGGTCTCCCACAGCGGCTTGCTCGGGTCGGCCGCGCTGGTGTCGTAGGCGCGGACGACACCGTCACGGCCGGCGACGTAGGCGATGTCGCCCCAGACGGCGGCGCTCGTCAGCGGAGCCTTGCCGGGCTCGCAGGTCCAGGGGTCGTTCGCCGCGGACTTCCACAGGACCTTGCCGGTCTTGAGGTCGTGCCCGCGAACACCGCTCTGGGTCACCGTCACCACCTGCGGGTCACCGCCGGCCGGATCGGTGAGGGCCGGGGAGGAGTGGCTGTCGATGCCGCCGTCGGTGTCCTGCACCCACAGCTGCTTGCAGGTCGCGAGGTCCATGGCGACCAGCGTGTTGCTGGAGCCTGTCTGCAGGTAGGCGGTGTTGGAGCCGGGCCGGCGGACCGCCGTGCTGTGGAACTGACCCCAGGAGGCCGCTCCGTTGAAGCCGCCGAGCAGGTCACCGCTCTTGGCGTCACGGCACTGGATCTTGCTCCAGTTCTGGTAGACCGCGACGGTGCGGTCCTCGCCCTCCAGGTCGAAGACGCTGACCGGACCACCGGCCCGGCCGTAGCGGCGCACGGTGTCGCCGTGCTGCTGCTCGTCCTCGATCGTCTGCCAGACGACGTGGCCGTCCTCGGCGTCGAGAGCGTAGATCCGGCCGACGGCGGTGGTCAGGTAGACCTTGCCGTCGTGGAGGGTGGGCACCGACTCTGCGTCGCCGTCCAGGTAGGTGCGCCAGATCTCGCGGCCGGACTTGATGTCGTAGGCGAGCATCATGCTGTACGGGGAGTCGAACGCCCGCGAGGAGACGATCACCTTGTCGCCGGCGATCACCGATCCGTTGAGGTTGAACTGCTCACCGGTGTTGGCGGCCCAGCGCAGGTCGAGCTCGGCGCCGGGATTGTCCGTGCTCGCGGAGCGTCCCGCCTCGTCGCGGCCCTGACGAGTCCAGTCCTGGCCGCTCTTCGGCTTGGCCAGCTGGCTGTCGGGCACCACCCGGAAGGTGTTTTCGATGGTGGGCCACGCCTTGCCCTTGGTGTCGACGGCGGTCATCTCCGCCGTGTACGTACCCGGGCCAAGACCCTTGATGCGGTCACTGACCCGGGTCCAAGAGGTCCGGGCGTCCGGGCAGGGCTCCGGCTTGCCGCCGGGCGCCGTATAGCAGTTCTCGATGCCCGTCCGGTTGCGGCCGGCGCCGAACTTCAGTCCGCTCTCCTGCTTGACCGTACGGCCGCGGCCGTCGCGGATGGTGAGGGTCGCCGTGTCCGGGGTACGGCCGTCGTCCTCGGCGTACAGCTCGACCGGGATCTTGGCGCTGGCGGGGTGGACGCTGTCGTGTGCGGGGCTGACCAGCGCGGCATCGTCATCGACGTTGAACTGCCGGTGCGTGCCCGTCACATAGCCGGTGTCCTCGTTCTGCTTGGTACTCGGGTCGTCGGTGATGGAGGAGAAGTCGAGGATCTTGTAGTCCGGGTGGGAGCCGTCGATGCCGTACTTGCCCTGGTTGTTGACCTCGACCGAGCGCTGGAAGGCACCACGGCGGTATTCGGCCTGCTGGTTGTGACCCGCGGCGAACATCCGCACGTCGTACTTCGCCAGCTCGTCGATGGTCGGCTGCATACCCGCGCCGGGTCCCCATACGGTGAACAGGGACCGGTGCGCGAAGACGAGCACCTGCTTGCCCACGGCGTGGCGCTTGAGGTCCTCATGCAGCCACTCCAGCTGCGGCTTCAGGCCGCTGGAGTCGTAGTTGTCCTCGAGGACGACGATGTGACGGCCGTTGCGGTCGAAGCTGTACCACTCCGGGCCCATGTTCCGGCGCCAGTACTCCATGCTGCCGGCATAGCCCTGGGAGGTGGCGGTGCCGCCGAAGTCATGGTTGCCGATCGTCGGGTAGAAGGGCATACCGAGCTTGCCGTCGGTCAGGCCCTTGCGCAGGATGTCGTAGCCACCCTGCCGACGGGGCTCGGAGGCGTAGTCGGTGACCGTGAGGTCGCCGGTCGTGATCACCATCGACGCCTTGTCGACCTCGGACATCGCCTCGACCTGGCCGGTCCACTCCGGCAGCGTGCCGCGTGCCGCGGCGTCGGAGGTGTTGGACACCTCGCCGTCGGAGTCCATGATCCACTTCTCGGTGGGTTTCGCGGCGTTCGGGTCCGGCACGAGGGCGAAGTCGATACCGGTGCGCGGACCGCTCTCGGGCACCCTGTGGAAGTACTGCGGGACGGAGTCCTCCCGAAGGACAGGGGTGTAGCCGTTGGGAGAGACGATGTTGACCAGGTCGGTCTCCCGACGGGTCAGGTCCATCTGCAGGGTGTACGAGCCGTCAGCGCCGGTCGTCGTCCAGACGGATCCGTCGGTGACATCGACGCCGGCCATGGGGGCCTCACCCGCGTCCCGTACGCCATTGGCGTTGGTGTCCTCGAAGACCGCGCCCTGGACGGACACCCAGTCGCCGGCCGGCGCCGCGTCGGCGGCGAACGCCGTGCCGGACGGCACCAGACCCGCCACCACGGCGGCACCGGCTGCGACCAGCTGCTTACGACGGCGGCTGCCCGCCTGGCGCAGCTGCGGGAACTGGGACTGCGAGCGGCGCTGGAGCGCCCAACGCAGGGCCACCAGCGCGATGACGGCGAGGACCGTGCCGAGCACCACGGGGCGCCACGGGAAGCCGGGGCCCGCCTCATGAGCGCCCGTCGCGTCGACGACCGGGGTGGCCGCGGTCGCATCGACCGTATTGCCGTCGAACTCGACGACGGCCTGGGTCAGTCCGCCCTCCTTCAGCATCGCGGTCAGATCGAGCTGGTCGACGTGGCAGCCCCACGCCAGCTCGACGACCACACCGCCGGGGACTCCGCCGCTGTCGCCCGCGACGCCGGAGCCGCTGGCCGGGCAGGAAGCAGACAGAAGGCGCGACGCCCAAGCGCCTGCCTCGTCGGGCGACACCACGTCGCGGTGAACGATGAGTCGCCCGCTGGTGACGTTCTCCTTGGTGGAGACAACGAGTTCGGCGTGCTGTGGCGACACATGCGCGAATGCAGGCTGGGCACCGAAGCCCAGTGCGAAGAACAGCAGGACAAGAGTGGCTCTTGCTGCTGCACGGATTGGTTTCATGAGCAAGAAGCGTGCAGGGGGAAAGAGTTCAATGATGAAACGCGAAGCGAAGGTTCCGCTTCGCGAGATAGAACAAGTTGTACAGACAACATCCATGACGAGCAGCGCGGCGAAGGCCCGACAGATGCCGGATGCCGGATGCCGGAGCTTTCCTGACATTCAGCCAGTTATCCCTGGCAAACCATCGCCCCGCGCCTGCGTTTGTCGGAACACCCGAATACACCCAGTATGTGGACACCCCTCCGCCTTGCGATGCACCGCGTCCGACGCCGCGCGCTGGTCCACTCCCTATCGCGGGGGAGGCCGTTAGCGTTCAGTGCAGGCCGGCCTGCGGCGCGGGAGTGTCGTCGAGGAAGCCGCCCGACTGGTGCTGCCACAGTTTCGCGTAGGCGCCGTCCGACGCGAGCAGCTCCTGGTGCGTGCCCTGCTCGACAATCCGACCGCGGTCCAGGACTACGAGCCGGTCCATCGTGGCGACCGTGCTCAGCCGGTGCGCCACCACGAGCGCCGTCCGCCCGTCCATGAGCTGCCACAGCGCCTCCTGGACGAGGATCTCGCTCTCGGAGTCCAGGGCGCTGGTCGCCTCGTCGAGCAGCAGGATCGGCGCGTCGCGCAGGATCGCCCTGGCGAGGGCGACCCGCTGGCGCTGTCCGCCGGACAGCTTGAGACCGCGCTCGCCCACCATGGTGTCGAAGCCGTCCGGCAGCGCGTCGGCGAACTCCGTGACATGCGCCGCCTCGGCCGCGCGGCGGATCTGGGCGTCGGTGGCGTCCGGCCGGGCGAACGCGATGTTGTCCCGGAGCGTGCGGTGGAACATCGCCGGGTCCTGCGGCACGTAGGCGATCAGGCTGCGCACATCGGCCTGACGCAGCGTGCTGATGTCCTGACCCCCGATCAGGATCCGGCCGGCGTCGATGTCCGTCATCCGCAGCAGCAGCCGGGTGAGCGTGGTCTTGCCCCCGCCGGACCGGCCGACGAGGCCGATCTTCGCCCCGCTGTGCACGGCCAGGTCGAGGCACTCGAAGAGCGGCTCCGCACCCGCGTGGGCGAAGGTCACCTGCTCGAAGCGGACATCGGCGGCCCGGGACAGCAGCGGCTCCGGCGACGCCGGGTCGAGCACGGTCGGCGGCGTCAGGAGCAGTTCGGTGAACTGCGCGGCCTCCGTCATCGAGCTCTCCAGGCGGCGGTAGATCTGGTTGAACTCGAACATGATCCGCGTCGCGTTGGTGTAGTACGTGAAGGCGACAACGACCGCCTCCACGCCGTGCCCACCACCGCCGAGAGTAACCGCGAGCAGCAGGCCCATCGCGTTGGTCAGCACGGACATCGGCGCGACCAGCGTGTCGATGCGCAGGTTGCCGTAGTCCCACGACCTCAGCGTGAGCCGCCGTGACTCCGCGACGCGGGACCGGTGCTCGGCGGCCTCGCGTTTCTCAGCGGCGAACGCCCGGACCGTGTCCATGTTCATCAGGCTGTCGGCGACGTGGCCCGACACCCGGGCGATCGCCTCCTCGCGCTGGCCGACGAGCGACTGGCGGCGACGGATGAGGGGCGTCGCACACAGCGCGGTCATCGCCAACAGCCCGACAACGAGCAGCGGTTCGTAGTGCCACAGCACCACGGACCCGAATACCAGCGGCACGAAGCTGCCCACGACCGAGAACGTCAGCGTGTCGACGAACTCCTCGAAGCGGGAGGCGAAGCTCAGGACCCGTTTGGTCAGCGAGCCGGCAAAGTTGTCGTGGAAGAACGCGGCGTCCTTGGCGAACAGTTCGTCCATGCCGATCACGTAAAGGTGCTCGATGCCGAGGGCGTCGAGACGGTTCAGGAAGTGAAGGCCGATACGCCACAGCGTCTCCGCGAGGAGCAGCACGCCGGCGAACGCAAGGACGTAGGGCAGCGTCGAGCCGATGGAGGTACCGGCGTCGCCGGCGATTCGGCCGACGAGCTTCGCGACGACCAGCGGCGCGATGTAGGCAATGCCGATGTTGCCGAGCGCCGGCAACAGCATCGCGGGCACCGTCAGCCGCCGAAGCCTGGCCAACTCCCGTCCATAGTAACGAAGTGCGAGGAGCACCGAGCTCCTGCCCGGCGCTTCGCGCGATTCAGGCGATCCCATACCAACCCTGTGTGGTCGTGCGGCAGCCCGCCTCGTACTTCTGCGAGGTGAAGCCGTTGCCTCAGTGGCCGCGCGGAGCTTCAGTTCGAGTGAGTGCGTCGCTCGGGTCGTCGTGCGACAGGCGGGGCACGGCGGCAGAGCCCCCGCGCAGCTCGTGGCGACGCAGATGTGCGAGTACGGGGAGGCCAGGCCCGGAACCTCAGTGTCCCGCGACAGCGCCCGCGGAGTCCAAGCGTTTTTCTCAGCCGGCGGCAACCCCGCATACAGGTAAGACCCCGCCCACAGCGCCTCGCCGAGAACATCGCCGCCGCATCGAGACGGCTGATCCGAGCCGCCCCGGCACAGCAGGACGGTCACCGCCCCGAACGCATCGAAGGTCTCCCGCCTCTTGTACGACGGAAAGGTCAAGGCATCCCTCGACAAGAGCGTGCCGCAGATCGGCGCCCCCGAGGTCTGGGCGAAGGGCGTGGACGGCAAGTGCGTCAAGGCCGCCTCCTCGACACCGGCGTGGACCTCAACAACGCGGACGTCAAGGACCGGCTGACAGCCACTCGGAGCTTTGTGCGGGCGCCGCCACGGTCCAGGACGGATCGGGCCACGGCACCCATGTCGCCTCCACCATCGTGGGCAGCGGCGCCAACTCGGGCGCGTGCAGCAGCCGCCCGGATCCTTGCCGAGTCGCCGCACAGGACCGATCCCGGCAGGGCTAGGTCGACGACGGCTGCGTCCTGGCCGAGCCAGGACAGAACCTGTCCTATGAGGGCCATGAGAACCGCGCCGACGATACCGGCGAGCGTGGCCACGGCCAGGCTCGCCCGAACGATCGCCTTCACAGATGACCATTGATGAGAGACCCTCATCGAGGGTGCGACAAGCTTCCGGAGCCTCGCCCTGGCATGTGCCTCGGGGCGCGATATCCGCTCCCCGGAGGCACGTTCACACGTCGCGGCGCCGCACGACGACCACCGCGAGCACGACCGCGACGAGCGGCCAGAGCGTGTACACGATCCAGGCCCCGGGGACCGTGGCGGTGAACATCTGGGAGTCGGGCGACGGCCCCCAGTTCTGGACCAGGCGCCTCCAGGCGCTGACCACCATCGTGTGGTTGATGTCGGCGGACCAGCGCTCGCTCTGCGAGAAGAGCTGGGGCAGCATCAGAAGCGTGAAGGTACTGGTGACCATGGTCGCGGCGCTGTGCCGGATCAGAACCCCGAGGCCCAGGCCGATCAGTGCGCAGACCGGGGCCAGCAGCGCGGATGCCACCAGCGCCCTGAGCGCCCCGGGGTGGGTGATCGTGACCCCGGCGTGCCGCCCGTTCAGGATGGCCTGGGAGACCAGGAAGGAACCGGTGGAGATGACCGTGCCGACCACGGTCCAGAGCGCTGCGGTGACGACCGCCTTGGCCAGTACAACCGAGCTGCGGGCAGGTACGGCCACGGTGGTGGTGCGGATCAGGCCGCTGCTGTACTCGCTCACGACGGTGAAGGCGCCGATGCTGCCGGCGACGAGCATCAGCGTCCAGTAGCCGGCCGGCGGATAGGCGTCGAAGGGCAGGAAGTCGGGGGGCTGCCGCGTGCTCGGGCCGGCGCCGGCGAGGTTGTTGTAGTCCGCCAATGCCGCCGCAGCGGCTGATCCGATGACGAACAGGGTGGTGAGTGTGATCGTCCACGGAGTGGAGCGCAGCGACCGCATCTTGATCCACTCGGAGGCGAGCAGGTCGCGGAAGCGGGCGGGCGGCTCGGCGACGGGCGCGGCCGAGGTGGTCATGGGGGCGGAGGCGAGTGGGGTCATCGGGGCTGTCCTGCCAGGTATTCGACGCTGTCGGCGGTGAGTTCCATGAATGCCTCCTCCAGAGAGGCGGTTCGGGTGGTCAGCTCGTTCAGCAGAATCCGGTTCTCGAAGGCGAGTGCTCCGATCCGGTCCGCCGGCAGCCCGGTCACGACGAGCTTCTCGGCGCCCGCCGAGCCCTCCGGCTCGACCGACGCGCCTGCGGCGGTCAGCACCGCTGCCAGCTCGGCGGCCTGCGGTGTGCCCACCACGACGCTGAGGCGGGTGCTGCGGGCCGCGAAGTCCCGTACCGACTCGGCGGCGATGAGCCGGCCCCGGCCGATGACGACGAGCTGGTCGGCGGTGTTCTCCATCTCCGACATCAGATGGCTGGAGAGGAAGACCGTACGCCCCTCGGCCGCCAGACGCCGGAAGAGGCGGCGCACCCAGAGCACGCCCTCCGGGTCCATGCCGTTGATCGGCTCGTCGAACATCAGCACGGGCGGATCGCCGAGCAGGGCTGTGGCGATACCGAGCCGCTGCTTCATGCCGAGCGAGAACCCGCCGATGCGGCGGGTCGCCGCCTCGGCCAGCCCCACCTCCTGCAGCACCTCCTCCACCCGACGCAGCGGGATGCCGTTGCTGCGGGCCAGGGCGGACAGGTGGGCCGCCGCGCTGCGTCCGCCGTGCACCTGGCCGGCGTCGAGGAGGGCGCCGACGTGCCGCAGTCCGCGTGGGTGGTGGTGGAAGGGAACGCCGCTGACGGTGGCGGCGCCGCCGGTGGGCGCGTCCAGGCCGAGGATCACCCGCAGGGTGGTGGTCTTGCCGGCTCCGTTGGGGCCGAGGAATCCGGTGACCTGGCCCGGCCGCACGGTGAAGGACAGATGGTCGACGGCGGTCTTGCCGCCGTATCGCTTGGTGAGTTCATTGACCTCGATCACAGGAGCAACCCTGCCGGGAGGTCTTCGTCCGGGCATGGGGCCGGGGGCGGCAATCGCGCGGCCGGGTTAGCCCGCGGGCGTACATCCCCGGGCCGATGCCGCGCGGGCAGCGGCTGAATAAGCTCGCGGCATGGACGCCACACCGACCACCCCGTTGCCCGCGTGCGTTTCGCATCGCAACCTCCCTCTCGAAAGGGCACACCGCCGATGACCAGAACGAAGGTCATGGCCTGGGCGGGGGGTGTCCTGTACCTCTTCATGCTGGTTCTGCTGGTGGGGGGCGCGCCGCGGGCTTCGGGCACGGTCCACGCTGTCGGGTCGCTGCTGGCTGTGAGCCTGCTCGTCGGTGTGCTGCGACGGATGCCGTTGCTGGCCCTGGCCTTGACGCTCTTCGGATCCACCGCCGTGGTGGTGTTCACTCCCGGCTCCGTCCATGCGAGCCTGGCGGTGTCGTTCCAGGGCCAGTTTCTGTCGTTTCTGGCGGTGGACCTCGTCCTGGGATTCATTGTCGCCACCCGCACGCGGCGAGCTTCGATCGTTGCCGTGGCCGTATCTTTCACCGTGCAGGCCTTGCTGATCGGCGGCTTCGCGCACGGGGACAACCTGAGCGTCAACGGCGTGATCGCCCTCTTGGCGCTGGCCGCATCCTGCATGGTCGGTCTGCTGAGTCGCGAGCGCCGCGAGCACGCGGTGGCGCTGCGTTCGCAGGAGGTGGCCGAGGCCGTTACCGCCGAACGGCTGCGAATCGCACGGGAGTTGCACGACATGGTCGCGCACAGTATCGGCATCATCGCCATCCAGGCCGGGGTGGGGAGCCGGGTCATCCAGACACAGCCCGCGGAGGCCCGCGAAGCGCTGCGCGCCATCGAGGCCACCAGCAGAGAGACTCTGTCGGGCCTTCGGCGCACGCTGGTGGCGCTCCGTCAGGCCGACCCGGGTGAGGCGGCCTCGGGGCGGGCACCGCTCGCGCCCTCGCCGGGGCTTGATGACGTCGAACAGTTGGCGGCGGCGACCGCGGACGCGGGCGTACGCGTCTACGTAGGCCGCAGTGGGGAGCAGCGTCCTTTGCCGGCCGACATCGACCTGTCCGCCTACCGTATCGTGCAGGAGGCGCTGACCAACGTGGTCCGCCACGCAGGCACCGGGCGTTGCCGGGTGGCCATCGACTACGGGGACGAGGAGCTGTCCGTGGAGGTCGTCGACGACGGGTGCGGCGCCACCGAGAACGGCTCGGCCCATGGCTTCGGCATCGTAGGCATGCGGGAGCGGGTCGGCCTGCTGCACGGCCACCTCAGCGCCGGGCCGCGTCCCGAGGGCGGCTTCCGCGTGGCGGCCAGGTTGCCGCTGCCCGAACCCGTCGGAGTTCCGGTGGAGGCCCGATGACCGTCCGCGTCGTGCTCGCCGACGACCAGCCGTTGGTACGGTCCGGACTGCGCGTGCTCATGGCCGATCACCCCGACCTGGAGATCGTCGGTGAAGCCTCCACCGGCGCCGAAGCGGTCCAACTCGTCAGGGATGTCAGCCCCGACGTCGTGGTGATGGACATCCGGATGCCCGGCATCGACGGGATCGAGGCTACTCGCCTGATCACGGCCGGTCCGGCAACGACCCGTATCCTCGTTCTGACCACCTTCGACGAGGATGACCACGTCTACGGCGCGCTCCGGGCCGGCGCGAGCGGCTTCGTGGTCAAGGACATGGCGCTGGACGACATCCTCGCGGCGGTCCGCGTGGTCGCGGCCGGCGACGCACTGATCGCGCCGGGTGTGATGCGCCGTCTGATCGCGGACTTCGTCGGGCGCCCCGGGGCCGCCCCGGAGCGCTCCCCACGGCCGGTCGAGGGCATCACCGAGCGGGAACGGGAAGTGCTGACCCTGGTCGGACGCGGCCGGTCGAACACCGAGATCGCGGAGGATCTCTTCATCACGGTGGCCACTGCGAAGTCGCACGTGTCACGGCTGTTCACCAAACTGGGCGCCCGGGACCGGGTTCAGCTCGTGATCACCGCCTATGAGATGGGGCTGGTCACACCGGCGCGCTGAGCGCGCCTCGGGTGGCATCGGTCACCAGGCCGCCTACCGGGCCCGACGCGCCGAGCGGGTACGCGAAGTCGTCCCCAGCCCGACGGGTGAGGATGCGCGCTGGTCCGGCTCCGCGACGCCGCGTCCGGACCGGCGACCAGACGTAGTGCGTCTCGTCGTGGTGGACACGCACGCCGGCGGCCCGGGTGCGCGGCCATGGGGCGGCCGGTGCGCGGCCATGGGGCCGCGCACCGGCACCGGGCCGCTCACCCGGGGTGACGTTCCTCAGTTCGTCGCGTCCGGCTTCACGAAGTCGGGGAGCTTCGCCTCGAAGAGCTCGTCGAGCTTCATCGAGGGCAGGATGTGGCCCTGATTGGCGGCGTCGTTGGCGACACTCGCGCCCCACGTGGACGCCGCGAGCCGCTGGTTGGGCGTGCCGTGGTGTCCGTTGCTGCGGAAGCTGCAGTCGCCGACCTGGTAGAAGGACTGGGCTGAGCCCAGCAGCCGCTTGGTGTTGAGGGCTTCGCCGCGCGCGTGCGTGAGGAAGTAGGTGCCGAACGCGTCCGCCATCAGCTCGGTACGGCGGGTGGCCTCCGGCCCGGTCAGCGTGGTGTTGTCGAACAGGTTGTTCTCGTACTGCACGTGGTGGCCGAACTCGTGGCCGAGGATGGCGCGCGGGGCTGTGTCGCCCAGGCCGATGGCCTGCATGGCCTCCAGGATGCCGTCGCCCATGACGATGCGGTCGGAGATGCCCAGAGGCTGCGGGTCGCCCTTCTCGGAGAAGGCGAACGCGTTGAACGTGAAGATCGGGTTGGCGCCGCCCTTCAGTACGGGCTCGAGGTTGATCAGCTCGATGAGCGTTTCGGCGAAGTCGAGGTTGCTCTCGGGCGTGCCGCCGTACAGCACGGCCAGGGTGCGGGCAGCGCGCTCGGGGGAGGAGAAGACGTCGGCGCCGTGCATCGGCATGAGCTGGATGTCGTCGGAGTAGACGTCCCAGAACTTCTTCAGGTCCTTGGATTCCGACGTCAGCTTGTTGGTGTATTCGCCGTTGACACCGAATGTGTTGGACTTGGACTCGCTGCCGAACAGCAGCGCATCGTACGTGGGGAGGTCGAACGCACCGACCAGGGAGAGGATGAAGATCAGGAAGGGGTCCTCGGCGTCCTTGAGCAGACCCTGGGCGTAGGCCGTCAGCTCCGTGCTCTGGCACTTGTAGTCGCCCGGGTTGATGACGCTGTCGCGGATCTCCGTCCACTGCGCGTCGCCTATGCCGTACTTGGCGTTGGCTGCCTGGAGGCGCTCCTGCCAGTCGGCCGGCAGCTTGGCGAGGAGCTCGTCGACGAGGGCCTTCGTCTTCGGGTCGAGCCGGGAGGTGTCGATCGCGGAGCCGTTGGCCGCGGCGGTGACGGCGGTGGCCGTCGTGTCGTTCGCGGCCGCCGCCGGCAGGGCGGCACCGAGGGTGCAGGTGGCCGCGGTCACGAGGGTGACGGCCCAGGCGAGGGTCTTCTTCACAGGAATCTCCTTGGTCTGCGGAGCCGACGCGCCGGCCGTCCTTGTGGGACGGGTGAGGCGGTTGACTATGCCGTGGCCAAGAGTCTGCAAAGAAAGCACCTCCTGGAGAAGCCGTCGGTGCTGTCGGAATCCGGCATGGCAGGAAAGTGACAGACGCCATGCACCCATGTGAACGCTCGGTGTGACCATCCCTCACCTGACGAAACGTCATCCCGCGCATCGTCCTACCCGGCGGTAATCACCATGTGGACGATCTTGACATGGAGTGAGTCGCATATGCGTGCAATGATTCGAATATGCATCCACTCCGTGCCATCGGCCTCACCGCGACCGCTGAGGACGTCTACCTCGCGCTCGTTCAGCGTGGCCCGACGACGTCGGCCGCGCTGGCGGGCATCCTGCGCGTGCCCCCGGGCGCTGTCGGCGCGGCGGCCGGCGAACTGTCCGGCCTGGGCCTGGTGGAACCGGACGGCGGACGGTTCGTCGCCCGCCCCCCGCGTGCCGCGCTCGACGCCCTCGCGGAGATCCGCGCCAAGGAACTCGGTGCCCTGCGGGACAGCGCCGACGAACTCTCCCGGTTCTGGCGCGACCACCACGCCGAAGGCCCTGGATACATCGAGATTGTCCGGACGGAGGAGGCCCGTGAAGCGCTTGCCCGGCGTGTGCAGGACGAAGCGGTGCACCAGGTCCGCGCTCTGTCCATCGGTCCCTCCGGCCGTCTCGCCGCGCCCCCGAAGGTGGCCCCCGGCTGTCTGGAGGCGCTCGCGCGTGGCGTCGCGTACTCAGTGGTCTACAGCGCCCGGGTACTGCGTGACCCGATAGGCCGGGAGGCCATTCAGACCTGCGTCAACGTCGGTGAACGTGCCCGCGTCTTCCCCAACGTCGCACTGAACCTGATGATCTGTGACGACCGCTTCGCCGTTGTCGCCGCACCCGCGCGCGACGCCCAGCGGCGCCACCACATCGCCGTGCAGCGATCGGCCCTGCTCGACGGCCTCATCGGCGTGTTCGAGGCGTACTGGCAGATGGCCGTTCCGCTCCCCGCCGGCGACGAGTCCATGGACGACGTCGGCGCCGCGCCCACCGACGACGCCCGGCAGGTCCTCACCTACCTCAGCGGCGGACTCACCGACGAGTCCATCGCCCGCGAGCTCGGCGTCAGCGAACGGACAGTGGCGCGCCGCATCGCCCGCCTCCAGGAAGTCCTGGGCGCGCAGACCCGCTTCCAGCTCGGCGTCCAGGCCAGCCGCCGCGGCTGGATCTGAGGCTTGACCTGCATGCGCCGACGCGGTCGGCCGACTCCCGCACCACCACACCTGTCCGCGAGGTCAAACGGACCCCCGGTTCCCCGTGGTCAGGGGAGCCAGATGTCCCGGACGGTGCGCAGCGGGTCGCGCTCCGCCCGGGGTTCGCTGTCCCAGAGCATCGTGGTGCGCCGGGTGTCGTAGGGCGGCCAGGAGGCTCCCGGGTCGAGGTCGCGGACGAAGGCGACCCAGGCAGCGTGCAGGGTGTCGGCGAGCGCCTGTGGTGGGTGGTCGCCGAGGGCAGCGGTCGCGCCGTCGGCGTCCAGCAGGTCGAAGGCGAACGGGAGGTCGATGCAGTGGTAGGCCTGCCCGGCGCGGCCGGGAGCGGTGCCGGACCATTCGAACTGGTAGAGCCAGGTGGGCAGTCCGCGGGCGGCGCGGGCCTCGGCGAGCGCCACGGCGGGCGCGCGGAAGAGCCAGTCGGTGATCGCCTGTCCGTCGGTCGCCGGGTGGCGGTCGAGGAAGCGGGCGGCGCGGGCCTCGTCCAGACCCAGTGCGGCCAGCAGGCCCCGCAGCGCCTCACCGCCGTCGGACTCCCTAGCGACGTCCCCGGCGTCCTCACCTGCGTCCGCCTCGCCGACCGGCGCGGCGAACTCGTGCGCGGTGAAGCCGAGCATCAGCGGCACGTTCGCGCCCGCGTGCCCGCCGGCAAGGGCTTCGTGGACCGGAACGGGGATGAGCTCGCCGTCCGCGAAGGGGGCGAGGAGCAGCGGCGGGAGTTCGTCGCGGCCGGGACCCGGTGTGTCCAGGGCGTCCTGGTAGGCGAGCAGCTCCTCGTCGGTGGCGTGGCGCAGTGCGGCCGCGGTGGCGGGCACGCCGGTCCGTTCGGCGAACAGGGCGGTCACCGTTCGCGCGTTCGCCGGGTCCTGCGGCCGCATCACCGCGCCGGAGGCCGAGACTGCCGCGCGGAACAGCCCTTGTGCGGCCGGGGTGGCGAGCAGGGTCTGGACGGCGCCGCCGCCCGCCGACTGGCCGGCGACGGTCACCTTGGCCGGGTCGCCGCCGAAGGCGCGGATGTTGTCGCGCACCCATTCCAGGGCGGCGATCCAGTCCCGGACGCCGCGGTTGTCGGGAGCGTCCGGGAGATGCAGGAAGCCCTCCACCCCGAGCCGGTAGCCGACCGAGACCACGACCACGCCGTCCCGGTTGAACGCCGCGCCGTCGTACCAGGGGCTGGCGGAGCAGCCGGCGACGAAGCCGCCTCCGTGGATCCAGACCAGGACCGGCAGGCCCGCCGGCGGGGCGAGGTCCGGGGTGAAGACGTTGAGGTTGAGGGTGGAGTCGCCGGGGATGACCGGCTCGGGGATGACGGTGACGTCCGCGAAGGGGCGGCGCTGGGCGGTCGGCCCGTACGCGGTCGCGTCGAGAACCTCGGTCCACGGCCGGGGCGGCACCGGCGCGGCGAAGCGGAGATCGCCGACCGGCGGCTGGGCGTAGGGGATGCCGAGGAAGCGGATGCTCCCGTCGCGGCGTTCGCCGCGCACTGGGCCCGGGCGGGTCGGGGCGACGGGGTGGTCCTGCGGTGCTGAGGTGGTCATGGTGTGCTCGTTCTGTTCTTTCCGCTGGGGGTTGACGGGCCGCCGGGTGCTCACGGGCGGGGAGCCTCGTGCTCGACGAAGTGGCGGAGCCGGTTCAGTTCCTTGCCGGTGGCCGTCTGGGCACCGAAGGTGCGGTCGGCCGTCACGGGGGTGACCGAGATGTGGCCGTCGCGCAGCAGGGCCGTGGAGTCGGCGTCCGGGACGGTCTCGGTGCAGTCGTCGCCGGGGTTCTCCTCGCAGAAGCCGAGCGTGATGTCGAAGCTGTCGCCGCCGCCCGCACGGGCCTCGTACTCGTGCCAGACGACTCGGCCGTGGCCGACGCGCGTGAGGCGTGGGGCCTTGGCGGGGCGGCGGCCGCGGTGGCGACGGTTACCAGTACGGCGGTGGTGGTGGCGGCGAGGTTACGGGCCAGGGGTCTCACGCGGGGCTTCCTTTCACGGTGACGAGGCGAAGCGCAGGCTGGGCGGAACGCGGCGGGGCGGGCGCACTCACACCTCCAGGCCGGCGCCGAACGGGAAGACCGGGTCGGCCGTGTCGTGGGGCACGTCTGGCCGGGAGGACTCGACGGCGGCCATCGAGCGCGGGAGTTCGAACGGCAGCCGCCCCTCGGCCCGGGCGCGACCGAAGGCGACATCCAGCATCGCCTCGTCGCTCGCACCGTAGTCGGCGACCAGAGCTGCGGCGCGTTCGGCGATCTCCGGGACGACGGCGGGCCGTTCGAGATTGAGCAGAACGATCGTCGGCACCGCGTCGAGCACCCGCAGAATCGGCGCCAGCTCGCTCTCGGTGAAGTCCAGGCGGCCGGAGTGGAACATCGACTCGAAGCGGTTCGCCCGGTACTCGTACGGGGTGAACAGGCGGAGCACCGCGAGGTCGGCCTCGGCCGGGGTGGCGACCGGCTCTCCGTACCGGGCGACGACGGCGTGGTCGAGGCCCTCGGTGTAGAGCCTCGGTCGGGGGTGGGTGACCGGAAGAGTGCGCTCGTGGTTGACGAGAACGGTGAGCGAACGGCGCTGGGCCTCGGCGCCGACGGCACGGAACTCACTGTTGCCGACGATCTCCTCGGCGGCGTCCGGGTCGACGTAGCGGTGGTCGAAGAGCCCGAGGACGAACTTCTCGCGCAGCAGGCGGCCCACCGAGTCGTCGAGCCGCCGCTCGTCGATGCGGCCGGAGCGGACCAGTTCGACGACCACCTCGGGGCACTCCTCGCCGCCGAACTGGTCCACGCCGGCGTCGAGCGACCTGGCCGCGCGTTCCGGCACGGTGAGGTGCTCGACGCCCCAGGCCCGGGCCTGGTGCAGCTCTCCGAAGATCGGGGCGTCGGTGAGCAGGCCCCAGTCGGTGCAGACGATGCCTCGGAAGCCGAGCTCCTTGCGGAGCAGGCCGGTGACGACGCCCTTGTTGAAACCGAAGCCGACCTCCTCCCAGTCGGTGCCGATCGGCTGGCCGTAGTAGGGCATCATCTGCGCGGCGCCGGCCGCGATCGCCGCCCGGAACGGCGCCAGGTGGTAGTCGCGCATCCCGCCCGGGTAGACCTGCTCCTTGCCGTGCGGAAAGTGCGGGTCCTCGCCGTCCTTCTGCGGGCCGCCGCCGGGGAAGTGTTTGACCATCGTGGCCACGCTCCGCGGCCCGAGGCTCTCGCCCTGGAAGCCGCGGACGTATGCCTGGACGAGTTCCGAGGTGAGCCCGGCGTCGGCTCCGAACGTACCGACCTGGCGGGCCCAGCGAGGCTCCGTGGCGAGGTCGATCTGAGGGTGGAGGGCGACCCGCAGGCCGACCGCCAGGTATTCGCGGCGGGCGATGTCGGCGAAGCGGTGGACCAGTTCGGGGTCACGGACGGCGGCCAGGCCGATCGCCTCGGGCCAGGCGGAGAAGTCCCCGGCGTGGATGGAGGCGCCGATGTTGAGGGTGAAGGAGTGGCGGGGGTCGGTGGAGACGGTGACCGGGATACCCAGCCGGGTCCCGGCGGCGATCTCCTGGACGGCGTTGTGCCACTCGGCGAGCTGCCGGGGGCCGGCAGTCCCGACGAGATTGAAGTGGTTCATCGCCTGGTCGCGGATCATCCCCGTTGTGTCACTGGGGATCACCGACTCGTCGCCGTCCTCGACCGGGCGCCCGTCGGGGTGCATCGGCAGGATGGTGTGGAAGAGCAGGCCGGCCTTCTCCTCCAAGGTCATCCGGGCGAGCAGGTCGGCGACGCGCTCGTCGACGGACCGGGCCGGATCCTGGTACGGGTGGCCGTCCGGACGGGGGGCGGGGGCGGTGTGCACGGGCAGATCTCCAGGGTAGAGCGGGTCGGTACGGAGCCGGCCGCCCGGTGGCGGCCGACGGGCACGGGACTTCAGCGACGGGCGGCGGACGCGGCCGTCGGCGGGCGCCTTCGTCAGCGGACGCCCTTGATCGGGGCCACCGCGAGCGCCCCGAGCGCGATGATCAGGGCGCCCACCACGTACAGGGCGTTGTAACCGAGCGAGCCGACGACGAGGGCCGCCACGAAGGGGGCGACGATCTGCGGACCGGCGTTGGCCATGGGAACCGGCCGATGAACGCCCAGCGGAAGTCCGCCACCCGGAGGGTGCTGAGGAAGGCGGCGAGCTGACGGCCAAGCGGTGGGCTCGCCGCCGCGGACAGCCGGTCGTCCCGCACCAGTACGGTGAACAGCAGCGCCACGACGGCGATCACCGCCCCGAGCACCAGGTAGCCGGTCGCCAGGTCGTCCGGAACGAAGCGGGTGGCCAGAATGACTCCGATGACCGAGCCGATCGGCGTGCCGATGCCGACCATCGCCGAAGCGAGTCCGCGGCGTGCGTGCGCCACACGGTCGGGGACGATGGCGGTGAGGGCGGCCTGGTAGACGTTCATGGCGGCCTGGACAAGGCACCAGACCACTGCGACCAGCAGAATCGTCCGTACCGCGCCGAGCAGAGCGAGGGTGGCGAAGGCGGCGAGGCCGCCGCCGAGGATCCACGGGTCGCGGCGGCGGGAGCGGTCGGAGAGCAGACCGGCCAGCGGGTTGAAGAGAGTCGCGAAGACGGCGGCGATGCCGGAGACCAGTCCGAGGCTGCCGACCTTGCCTCCGGGGTCGAGTGCCTTGATCTGGGTCGGCAGCAGGACCTGGCCGACGCCCATGTAGACCATGAACATGGCGGTGTGACCGAGTGTCAGCATCGGCAACAGCTGGGCGAGCCGACCAGGAGCGGCCTCCGCCGGGCCTCCGGCACCGGGCTCCGGCGACGACGCGGCTCGCGGAGCTTCGACGGCAGGGTCGGGTCTGCTCATGACAGGTCTCCTGGGCGGCTACTGGTCTCGCGGTCGAGAAGGCGGAGGATGGGCGCGGGACGGCACGGCTCGGCACTGGCCGGGGGAAAGCGGGGTCGGCCGACGGGGCGGCTCAGGGCGCCGTTCGCGAAGTGACCAAAGAAAATCACGAAAACCGAGCAGGCAGTAGGTATTCATTATGTGACGCAGATCACATAGGGCCTGGCTGAGAGCCTGTCGGGTGGCCGGTTGATTACGCTGCGATGTAGTCCTCGACGGTGTTGGCTCGTGCGGTCTTGCGGTGGGATTCATGGCTCCACCGCA